>JBOGIN010000542.1:0-3302 GCA_050742275.1 Vicinamibacteraceae bacterium | reverse complement strand
AAGGCGGCCCCTACTTGAATTCTTCACAGGCTCTTCAGGCCCCGCGTTGCCCCACTGGCGACTGAGCCCTGTCATGCATAGTTGAACCGGGCGGCAGAGCAAGCGACAATACCCCGCGTCTATGTGTGGCATCGCCGGAGCCGTCGCGCTGACCGGAAAGCCACCAGGCGACCCCCTCGAGGCAATGCTCGATCGCGAGCGTCACCGCGGGCCGGACGATGAGGGCGTGTGGGCGGACACCTGGTGCCGGCTCGGTCACAAGCGGCTCGCCGTCATCGACCTCTCGCCCGCCGGTCGTCAGCCGCTCTCCAACCGCCACGGGCGCGTCTGGATCACCTTCAACGGCGAGATCTACAACTTTCAAGCGCTCCGCCGCGAGCTCCAGCGAGAGGGCTACGTCTTCCGCACGCGCACCGATACCGAGGTGATTGTTTCTGCTTACGAGAAGTGGGACCTCGCGTGTCTCGCGCGGTTGCGTGGCATGTTCGCCTTTGCGCTCTGGGATGCGCCTCGCCGGCGGCTCCTGCTGGTGCGCGATCGTGTTGGCAAGAAGCCTCTCTTCTATACGACCGTGGGCGGACGTTTTCTCTTCGCCTCGGAGCTGCAAAGCCTGCTGGCCGATCCTGCAGTGCCACGGGAAGTCGATCTGCCAGCCGTGGACGCCTATTTATCGTGGGGCTACGTGCCAGCGCCCCAGACCGCCTTCGAGAACGTCTTCAAGCTGCCGCCGGCACACTACCTGACGCTCACACTGACGCCGGCGGGGCCGGTGACGCACGTCGAGCGATACTGGTCGCTCGCCTATCAGCCGAAGCTGCGACTGAGCGAAGCGGAGGCGGCCGAGGCGCTTCGCGAGACGCTCACCCAAGCGGTCCGCTTGCGCATGATCAGTGACGTGCCGATCGGCGCCTTCCTTTCGGGCGGCATCGACTCGAGCGTCGTCGTGGGCGTGATGGCGGGTCTCTCGAGCCGCCCCGTCAAGACGTTCTCGATAGGCTTCGAAGAGGCCGACTACGACGAGCTGCCGCACGCGCGCCGGATCGCGACGCGCTTCGGCACCGATCATCACGAGCTCGTCGTGAAGCCCGACGCGCTGGCCATCGTCCCAAAGCTCGTCCGACACTTCGGCGAGCCGTTTGCCGATGCGTCCGCGATCCCCACGTACTGCGTGTCGGAGATGACCCGCCAGCACGTGACCGTCGCGCTCACGGGCGACGGCGGCGACGAGAGCTTTGCCGGCTATCGGCGCTACCTCGCGCACCGACTCGCAGCACGAATGCAGCGCGTGCCTGGACTGACGGCGACCGCGCGCGCCGCCGGCGGCCTGCTGTCTCCGTCTCGAAGCTTCAAGAACCACTGGCAGCGCGCGAGCCGATTCCTGACCGCCGTGGCTGAGCCACCGGCCGAGCGATACGGTCGCTGGGTCGGCGGCTCCACCGGACATCTCACGGAAGAAGACAAGGCGCGGCTCTACGGCGGCCGGATGTGGGACGCGCTCGACGGCCGACGACGGGCCTCCTGGATGGCGTCGCTGTTCGCCGGAGCAGGCGATCTCGATCCCGTGGATGCCGCGATGGCCGCGGACGTGGGGGGCTATCTCCCGTTCGACCTGCTGGTCAAGGTCGATATCACGTCGATGGCCAACGGCCTCGAAGCGCGATCGCCGCTCCTCGATCACGAGGTCATGGAGCTGGCAGCCCGCCTGCCGGTGGCCTTCAAGCTGCGCGGCCGCACGTCCAAGTATCTCCTGCGGCGCGCCTTCGCGGACGTATTGCCTCCGGAGAACGCGGCGCGGGGGAAGATGGGCTTTGGCGTGCCGGTCGGCGCATGGCTGCGCGGGCCGCTGCGCGGCCTCCTCGAAGACACGCTGATCTCGGCGCCCACGCTCGTGCGGGACTGCTTCAACCAGGCAGCGATCCAGGAGCTGGTGACCGCGCACGTCGAGCGCCGCGCCGATCACGGGTTCCGTTTGTGGAGCCTGCTCATGCTCGAGCTGTGGCACCGCGAGTGCGTATGAGCATACATGCGCCGACCAGGGTCCTCCATATCATCACGCGGATGATTGTCGGCGGGGCTCAAGAGAACACGCTGCTCTCGGTCGAAGGCCTGGACCGCCTGCCGGAGTACGATGTTACGCTCCTCAGCGGCGTCGACCGCGGACCGGAAGGCACCCTCCTGGAACGAGCGCGGAAGAGCACGAAGCTCGTCATCGTGCCGGAGCTGGGGCGAGCGGTCAATCCGCTGGCGGATCTGGTGGCGCTGTGGAAGCTGTATCGGGTGATTCGCGCCGGCCGCTACCACATCGTTCACACGCACTCCTCGAAGGCGGGCGTGCTGGCTCGTATTGCCGCGAAAGCCGCCAGGACGCCCATCGTCGTCCACACGTTGCACGGCCTGCCGTTCCACGATTATCAACCGTGGCTGGTGAACCGCCTCTGGTGGCTCGCGAAGAGGCTGTGCGTGCCGCTGACCGACCATTTCGTCAGCGTCTCGAGCCTGATGGCGCGAAGAGCCGTCGCTGCCGGCATTGGACGTCCTGAACGGTTCACGACCGTCTACAGCGGCATGGAGCTGGATTGGTATCTCGACGCCAAGGTCGATCCAGCCGCGATCCGGCGCGAGCTCGGTATTCCCGTAGGCGCCCGCGTGGTGGGCAAGATCGCGCGGTTGTTCCATTTGAAGGGCCACGACCAGCTCTTCGACGCCGCGCCGGCCATCGTCCGACGAAATCCAGACGTGCGCTTCCTGCTGGTCGGCGATGGCATCCTCCACGATCACCTGCGACGGCGAGCAGAGGAGCAGGGCATTCTTCGACATTTCGTCTTCGCAGGGCTCGTCGACCGTGAGCGCATTCCCGAGATGCTCTCGGCGATGGATGTCCTCGTGCACACCTCGCTGCGCGAAGGTCTGGCGCGCGTGCTGCCGCAGGCACTGGCCATGGGCAAGCCGTGCGTGACGTTCGACCTCGATGGCGCGCCGGAGGTCGTCATTCCTGGGCAGACCGGCTACCTCGTGCGCCCGGGCGACGCCGAGGGTCTGGCGGAGGCAATCACGCGGCTGCTGGGGGATCCGGACTTGCGCAGGCGCATGGGCGAGGCGGGGCGGCAGCGCGTCGACCCTGCGTTTCGCGCCGAGACGATGGTGCAGGAGATCGCGGCGCTCTACCGGCTGTTGCTCGATCGATACCCAGAAAGGCTACGTCGCTTCGAGCCCTCAGCCGTCAGCTATCAACCATCAGCTGTCAGCGTTTCACGGGAGGACGCTGACGCTGCCCGCCACTGAAAACGCTGCCCGCATTACGT
>JBOGIN010000541.1:0-4896 GCA_050742275.1 Vicinamibacteraceae bacterium | reverse complement strand
GGGTAGAGGGATCCCTCTTCAACCTGGAGCACGTCTTCCGTGGTGTGCTGAATATGTTGCGCGATGCCGTAGCCGTGCAGCGGCCCCAGACGCGCCAGTGACGTCAAGATCAGCATGTAGAGCGTGCCAGGCGGGATCTCGGTGCGCGTTCCCATAGTCAGACTATAGTAGTCGGACTATGGATATGTCAAACCCATGCGTCGCTGCGTGGTTCCCTCAGACGACTTCCACGAGATCGGAGTAGGGCCGCAGGATGGCATCCGTGGTCAGCAGTCGCGCAGGCTCTTCCAGCGCCTGCGCGACGAGCAGCCGATCGAACGGATCGCGGTGATGCAAGGGGAGGGAGGCAACCCTAGCTGCATGAAGAGCGCTCACGGGCAGCTCGGCCAATCCCGATGACTCGATCTCTCGCGCCAGTTGATCGACCTCGACCCGCAGCTTGCCCACGCTGGCCTTGATCGCAGCTTCCCAGATGGAGGCGGCGCTAACGAGTACGAGGTCCGCGTCTTCAATTCGTTGGCGGGTCGTCGCTTTCAGTCGCGGCGAGTCGGCGAGAAACCAGAGGTAGAGCTGCGTGTCCAGCAGCAGCGTCATCGACCGCGACCCTCGAAGGCGTCCAGAAGATCGTCAGGCAGTGGTGCGTCGAAGTCGTCCGCAATCCACAACTTTCCTTTCAGTGCGCCTGGCCGACGAACGGGCTTCCGTGGCGACGCCGTTACGAGCCGCGCGACTGGCCTCCCTGCCTTGGCGATGACGACATCTCGACCTCCCGCCACTTCCTCTAGCAGCCGGGAGAGATGGGTCTTGGCCTCGTGGATGTTTACTGTTTTCGTGCTCATAGCCGTGGCAAACCCAAGTGGTCTTAATAAACTTAGTCTAGCTGAACTAAGCTTGCCTTCGCAAGCGCTTTCGGCTGGGTGCAGCCCGGAGTGACTAGCCCCGGAATTCACGTGTGTTGACCGCAGGGGCCGGCTTCAGCCGGCCCTGGACCGCGCCCCTAAAGGCGGCCCCCACGGTTGTCAACACACGTGAATTCTGGGGTTAGAGCAGCCCCCTGACCTTCAGCCAATCGACGAGACGGTCCGGCCAGGAGGACAGCACGGGATCATCGGGGGCGAGCCCCACGCCGTGGCGGCCTTGCTCGTAGATGTGGAGCTCGGCGGGGATGCCGGCGCGGCGCAGGGCAAGGTAGAACATCACGCTGTTCTCTGGTGGCACGCCGGTGTCGGCGTCGGTGTGGAACAGGAACGTCGGCGGTGTCTCCTTGGTGACGTGCTTCTCGTTGGAGAGCGCGGCTAGACGTGCCGGCGACTGGTCGTCGCCGAGCAGGCGATTGCGAGACCCCTCGTGGGTCCACGACTCGACGAACGTGACCACGGGATACGCCGCAATGAGAAAGTCGGGCCGCGCGCTCTGGCGCTCGATGGGATCAGTGGCGCCGGCACGGCCCGCCTCGATGTGCGTGGCCACCGTGGTCGCCAAGTGGCCGCCAGCAGAGAAGCCCATGATGCCCACGCGGTCGCGGTGGACGCCGTACTCGTCGGCGTGCGCCCGCACGTACCGGATCGCCCGCTGCCCGTCGTGGAGCATCGCGGGGTGATGGTAGCGGGGGCCGAGACGGTACTTCAGCACGAACGCGACGATGCCGAGCCGGTTGAAGAGATCGGCCACCTGCTTGCCCTCGTGATTCATCGCGAGGTTGGCATAGCCCCCGCCGGGACAGATCACGACGCCGGTCCGCGTGGAGGCACGCGAGGTTGGAATATACGGCGTGAGCGTGGGCACGTCCTCCTCGTTGTCATCTATCGCGCCCGGCGCGCCGTCGGGCCAGAGCGGAACCGGTGTTCGTGCTGGCGCAGCCCACAGTGGCGCCGACGTGCCCCAGACGAGTGTCACAGCAGCAAGTAGGAACGCGGCCAATCTCATAATCGCGATGCTCTCTCCGAATTGACGAGGGTCATTCCTCGTGCATATAGTCGATCGCACGAACGAGACGCTCACGGGGCTTCCAGCCATTCCACCGAACATGACATCGTGCGGGCTGGATTGTAGGTCGCTATGACTCGTGTAATCCAGCTCACCAACGGCACGGCTCGGCGTGTGGCGCTCGTCGACGAGCCGTACGTGCGCCCTCTCCAGGGCGTCGAATCAGTCTATGCGCTCGCGCTTCGCGCTGCCGCCGAGACCACGGCACTGTCATCCCTCGTGGGCGCGCGCGTCACCGGCGAGCGGCTGGAGTACGACGCAGTCCATGCAGGAGCCTCGGCCTGGCGTCTCCTCCCTCCCTTCGACCATCCCGTCGAGCCCGCGCGGTGCCTGGTGTCTGGCACGGGTCTCACGCATCTCGGGAGCGCGCGCGACCGTGACGCGATGCACGACCAGCAGGAGGCCGTGGCCACCGACAGCATGCGGATGTTTCAAGCTGGTGTGGCGGGCGGCCGCCCACGCGCCGGATGCATCGGTGCGGCGCCGGAGTGGTTCTACAAGGGCACGGGCGACATCCTTCGCGCCCACGGCGAGCCGCTGGTCGTGCCTGCCTACGGCGAGGCCGCCGGCGAAGAAGCGGAGATCGCCGGCATCTACATCGTCGATCCCGCCGGACAGCCGCGCCGCGTGGGGATGGCGGTGGGCAACGAGTTCTCGGATCACCGCTTCGAGGAGCGAAACTACCTGTACCTGGCCGGGTCCAAGCTGTCGATGTGTGCGCTCGGGCCCGAGCTCGCGATCGATGCTGGGTTCGACTCCGTGCCGGGAGAGGTCTGGATTGAGCGCGGCGCGACCACGATCTGGGCGAAGCGCATCGTCAGCGGCGAGGCGGAGATGTGTCACAGCCTCCAGAACATCGAGCATCATCACTTCAAGGTTGCCGCGCACGTCCGCCCGGGCGACGTCCACGTCCACTTCTTCGGCGCGCACTCGTTGAGCTTTGGCGATGGGGTGACGCTGGCCGACGGCGACGTGATGGGAATCCGCTTCGACGGCTTCGGGCGGGCGCTTCGAAACGCGATTCAGATCGAGCAAGGGCCCGATCGACTCGTGGTCGCCTCGTCCTTGGGATGAAGCCGTTGAGCGTTGGGGAGGTGTGGTCATGCAAGTGATGTCTTCACGCACGGTTCACCCGGTCATCGTCGTGGGGAGCGGCGCCGCCGGCGGCATGGCCGCCTGGAACCTGACGCGGCAGGGGATCGACGTGCTGTTGCTCGATGCCGGGGAGAGGTTCAAGCGCGAGACGTTCTGGACACACGTGCGGCCCTGGGAATGGCGCGAGCGCGAGCAGCGGGGCGAGCGTCCACCTCAGTTCTTCCTGGACACGAAGGAGCAACCCTACGTCACGCCACCCGAGCGGCCGTTCGAGCTGATTCGCGTGTGGGGGCATGGCGGTAAGACGAACGTCTGGGGCCGCGTGAGCCTGCGGTACAGCGACCTGGACTTCGAAGCGCCGTCACGCGACGGTTGGGGGATTCCCTGGCCGATTCGATACAAGGATCTCGCGCCTTACTACGACAAGGTCGACCAGCTCATTGGCGTCTGCGGTGGTGATGACGACTCGGATGTGCTGCCAGGAAGCAAGTATCACCTGCCCCCGCCGCCGCCACGCTGCGCCGAGCGGCTGATGCAGCAGGCGGGAGATCGACTGAGAATGCCCTTCGTGGCCATTCGCCGCGCCGTGATGACACGGCCGGTGCGCGGCTTTCCCGCGTGCCATTACTGTGGGGGCTGCGGCCTCGGTTGCGATACGGCCTCGTTCTTCTGCTCCGCCGATCACCTGCTGCCGTTCGCGGAGAAGACCGGCAAGCTCGAGATTCGATCCAACGCCGTGGCGGCCCGCGTGCTCGTCGACAAGGAGGGGCGTGCGAGCGGCGTCCAATACTTCGAGCGGTCCTCCGGCAACGAGCAACAGGTGTACGGCAAGGTGATCGTGATGGCAGCGAGCTGCGTCGATTCGACGCGCATCCTGCTCAACTCGAAGTCGCCGCAGCATCCCAACGGCATCGGCAACGGCGCGGACGTGATCGGACGCAATCTGTGCGAGCAGATTCGCATACACGGCCAAGGGTTCATGCCGGCCTTGTACGGACGGCCGACGACCAACGACGAGGGGATCAGCGGCGCGCACGTCTACATGCCGCGGTTCAACCATCGTTCCGGCCATCGTCGCGACTACCTGCGCGGTTTCGGCATGCAGTTCTGGAACACCGGGTGCCGGCCGACGGGCGAGCACGTGGCGCGCCACATCACTGGCTTCGGCACGGCGTTCAAGCGAGACGTCAAGCGGCGCTATCCGTCGTGGGTCGAGCTGCATCCCTTTGGCGAGACGCTCTCGTACGCGCACAACCGCATCACGGTGGACGAGAGCCGAACGGATCGTTACGGCGTGCCGCTGCTCAAGATCGACTATCGCCTCGAAGAGAACGAGCGGAAGATGGCCGCGCACATGGCAGACACCATCGAAGAGATTGCGCACGAGGCAGGCATCGAGCTCGTTGGCTGGGATCGGACGAAGCTGGACAACAATGGCTCGGCGATTCACGAGCACGCGGCTTGCCGGATGGGCGACGATCCCAAGCAGTCGGCGCTGAACAAGTTCAATCAGGCGCACGAGGTACCGAACCTCTTCGTCGTCGACGGCTCCTCGTTCACCACCGCCTCTGAGAAGAACCCGACGCTCACGATTCTGGCAATCTCGTGGCGCGCGACAGATTACCTCGCGGAGCAGATGCGTCAGGGGAATCTCTGAGCTGCCCACTCATGCTCAATGTTTTCGTCCCGCTCGCGTTGATCGTGACGGCCGCTCTGGGGCCGCCAGCCATCGCTACACCCAAAGACGCCCCACCGCCAGAGGAGCCGCTGAGCCTGTGGTATCGCCGTCCGGCGAGCGAATGGGTGGAGGCGCTC
>JBOGIN010000540.1:0-6903 GCA_050742275.1 Vicinamibacteraceae bacterium | reverse complement strand
GCAGGCGGCGATGTTGTCGTTGGAGGGACCTGTGCGAGCTGCGGCTGGCAGGTCGCGGACAAGACGACCGTGATGATTGCCGGAGCCGAGCCGCGACATCGATGTGTCAACATGGTGGAGGGTGTCGCGCTACGAGCTCCTACAAAGACGCTGCATCATGGCCCCGCGTCACGGCGGCGGCCAGAACCCTGCCTGATCTCGAGAATCTGATTCGTGGGCATCTTCGTCCAGACCTCTTCACGGCCATCCGGCCACCGCACCTCGACCCGATCGATCGTCGTGGCCTTACCCAGGCCGAAGTGCACGCGAAAGTCGTTCTGGGCGTAGTAGCTGCCGCCGCCCCGCACTTCATCCACCTGCGTCGCGCCAGCGGCCGTGACGCGGACGCGTGCCCCAATACCGTGCCGATTCCCCTTGTTCCCCACAAGATCGACGAGCACCCATCGGCGACCGGCCGCGTCACCAGGTCCGGCCTCGAGGTCCAACCGAAACAGGTCGGGCCGGTCGTGGACGTTGTTGACGACGACGTCGATGTCGCCGTCATTGTCCAGATCGCCAAACGCCGCGCCCCGGCCCGCCTTCGGCGTCGTGACCGGCTCCCCCAATCGATTGGTGATATCCTCGAAGCGGCCGCTCCCGAGATTACGGTAGACGATCTTGCGCTGTTCGTATTGCGCCTCGGCTTCGAGCTGGGCAACCTCGGGGTACACGTGGCCGTTGACGAGAAAGAGATCCTTCCAGCTATCGTGGTCGAGGTCGAGAAACGCGACCCCCCATCCGAGATACCGCGTGTTCACGCCAATCCCGGCGCCGTAGGTGCGGTCCTCACAGAACTGGCCGTCTAGATTGATATAGAGCGTCGACGTGTCACCGGCAAAGTTCGTCTTGAAGATGTCGAACGTCCCGTTGTGGTCGAAGTCGGCGATGGCAATGCCCATCCCCGCTTGCGGCTTGCCGTCCTGACTGTACGCGCAACCCGCCTTGACGCCCTCGTCTGTGAACGTGCCGTCGCGTTGGTTGATGTACAACGCGCTGGGATTCGAGTCGTTCGCCACGTACACATCGACCCACCCATCGTCGTTGAAATCGAGCGTGCTCACGCCCAGCCCGTACGTGCCGTTCGCACGCTCGATGCCGGATTGGGCAGACACGTCTTGGAACGTGCCGTTGCCGGTGTTGCGGTAGAGAACGTTCCTGCCGCCCTCGAGCCCCGGCGGGCCGCAGGCAACGGCAATGCCCTTGTAGCGACAGAGGCCGGAGTCTGGCGTTGGCGTCGACTCTAGCTCCATTGCAATGTAGTTGGCAGCAAAGAGATCGAGGTCACCGTCGCGATCGTGGTCGAGGAATGCGCAGCCGGCTCCCCACCGGCGGGGCGTCTTCAGTCCTGCGGGCTCCGTGACGTCGTCGAACGAGCCATCGCCGCGGTTGCGAAACAGCCGGCTCTGCCCCCAGTAGGTGACATAGAGATCGTCCCAATCGTCCTTGTCGTAGTCGCCCACGCAGGCGGCTTGCCCCCAACCGGTCTGCTGGAGGCCGGCGCGCTCCGTGACATCCTCGAAGGTGCCGTCGCGCTCGTTGCGATAGAGGTGCGCCGTCGGTTCTTCTCCCTTCGGAGACCCGGCCAGGGTGGTGCCGTTGACCAGAAAGACGTCCAGCCAGCCGTCCTTGTCGTAGTCGATGAGCGCGACGCCAGAGCCGGTGGTCTCGAGGAGATACTTGTTCGTCTCGCGCCCCCCGTAGATCGTCAGCTGATCCAGGCCAGCCTCACGAGCGGTGTTCGTGAAGCGGAAGGGTAAGGCGGAAGACGCGGCACCCGCCATGCGGTGCGGCATGGCCAGCAGCCAGGCCGCCGTCGATGCCGCGATCAGGATGAGCCATCGCGCGCCCATACGACAACGCCCGCGATCAGTCGACGAGCCCAACATTCACGTCACGGGCCGTATAGCGGTCCATCCCATCCTCCTCCTCAACGCGGTCACGTGGGCCGTGTGATGACGACCATGCCAGGCGTACCTGGCGAGCGCCTCGTCGAGCGTGATGCGACCATCTTCCGGATGCACGAACGCTCGCTCGAAGGCAGGTCCGTCCAACGCCCGCACGGCGTGGACCCAACGAGCATGCAGCGCATCGAGCAACTGCAGCGACACGTCGACCGGCAGGCGGGTATCGGCGAGCGTCGCCCACCGCTCCTGATCGTACGGCTTGATGGTCGGCTCGTCCTCGGTCAGCGCGAGCCGAATGCGCGCGTAGGCGTTCATATGGCTATCGGCGACATGGTGCACGAGCTGCCGTATCGTCCACCCCTGCGCGCGATATGGCGCGTCGAGCTGTTGGTCGCTGAGGTCCGCAACCGCCTCGCGCAGGCGTGCGGGCGCCTCCGCGATCTGCTCGATGCACTCATTCCTGAAGGCCGCCGTCATCTCCGCCGGCATTGCAAATCGTCCAATTGGATAACGCTCATCGTCCATGGATGAAGCTTACCCTGTCACCCCGTCACTCTGTCACCCCATCACCCCGTCACCCTGTCACCGGTTTCCCGTTTCCGGTTTCCTGTTTCCCGAGCCCGGCCCAGAGCCCGGCGGCTTCAGATACGGCGCCAAGCGCCGCGCTTCGTCGAAGTGCTTGCGCGCTTCTTCGTCGTGGCCGCGCAGACGGAGCACGAGCGCGAGCTGATAGTGCGCCTGTGGATTGTCCGATGCGAGGCGAATGGCGTCGCGGAATTGAGCGATGGCGCCCGTGATGTCGCGCTGTTTTAGCTTCTCGCGGCCAACCCCGACCGCAAAGGTCGACGCCTGCGCATCCGTCTTGCGCTGGTTGAGGCGCTTCGCCTCCGCGAAGGCCTTTTCGGCGCCCGCGGCGTCGCGCTGCTGCTGCAACGCCTGGCCGAGACCGAGATATGCTTCCGCTGACGTCGGCCTCAGTTGCGCCGCTCGACGAAAGGCGGCGATTGCCTCGTCCAGGCGGCCAAGCTGCCGCAGAACCGTACCGCGCATGTAGTGCGCGTCGGCCATCTGCGGGTTGACCGCGAGCGCTTGGTCGAACTCCCCCACCGCCTTCTCGAGGCGGCCCGTTTGCCAGAGCACGACGCCCAGCGTGTAGGGCGCTTCCGGCAACGTCGGGTCGAGCACCTTGGCCTGGCTGAGCGCGCGCGCCGCCTCGGCGAACTGATCGCGCTGCTTGAGCGCCATGCCCAGGTTGTAGAACGCTTCGGCGTTCTGCGGGTCCCGTTCGACCAGCGCCTGGAACGTCGCAATGGCGCCGCTCAGGTTGCCGCGCTGCAGCTGGGAGTAGCCGAGATTGAGGCGCGCGACCGAATCGTTCCCGTCCTCGGCGACCAAGCGCGTGAGGTGCGCCTCCGCTTCTCGCCATTCCCCCTTTTGAACCAGCGTCAAAGCAAGGGCGTGTTGGACGTCGCGATTGTCGGCGTCGAGCGCGGCGGCGCGCTTGATGGCCGCAATCGCGCCGTCGATGTCGCCGATCTCCCGGCGAGTCAGACCGAGCTGCAGATGCACGACGGCCAGGTCGGGACCGAGCGATGCCGCCGTCTCCACCTCGTCGAGCGCCGCCTGCAGCGCGCCGGTCTCTTTGAGCGTCAAGCCGAAATAGTAGCGCGCCTCCGGGTGCTTGGGATCGAGCGCAACGGCCGCGCGCAGCGCGGGCAACGCGCCCTCGAAGTCCTTCGTCCACCACTTCGTCGCTCCCAGGTGATACTGCGCGTCAAACAGCGTTGGATCGAGCGCAACGGCTTTCTCGAAGTGCGCGATGGCGTCGGCCGTCCGTCCCAAGCGCCCCTGGACGAAGCCCAACCGATCCCATGCCACCGCCTGGTCCGGGCTCGCCTTCACGACGCGCCGATACTGCACCACCGCTTCCGGAAGCCTGTTCTCGCGCTCGGCGACGACGCCCAGGAGATAGCTGACGCGGGCGTCATCGGGACGCTCGGCAGCCAGACGCTCGAGGAAGTCCCGTGCACCGGCCAGATCGCCCGCGGCGATCTGCCGCTCGGCGCGCCGGAGCCCCGCGTCCGCGTCGCCGGCCGTTTGTGCCCACGCGGGCGTTACAAGGACGAACGCAACGAGAATGCTGGCAACGCTCTGCACGACATTCGGCCCATCTGCGGGATCGACTAGGATTATCCCATGAGGTTCGAGAGTATCCTCGAGGCGATCGGCCGCACCCCGCTGGTGCGGCTCACCCGGCTCGGCGCCCATCTCCGGTGCACGCTCTGGGGCAAGTGCGAGTTCCTCAACCCGGGCGGCTCCCTCAAGGATCGCATCGGCTGGTCGATGGTTGAAGCGGCGGAGCGCGAGGGCCGGATCAAGCCTGGCGATACGTTGATCGAGCCGACCAGCGGCAACACCGGCATCGGCATCGCGCTCGCCGCGGCCGTCCGCGGCTATCGGCTCATCATCACGATGCCCGAAAAGATGAGCCGCGAGAAACAGGTGGTGCTCGAGGCGCTCGGCGCCGAGATCATCCGCACGCCGACCGAGGCCGCCTGGAACTCACCCGAGAGTCATATCAACGTGGCGCGGCGGTTGCAATCGCAGCTTCCAAACGCGCACATCCTCGATCAGTACTCCAACCCCAACAACCCGCGCGTGCACTACGAAGTAACGGCGCAGGAGATCCTGGACGACCTCGACGGCCACGTGGACATGGTCGTGATTGGCGCCGGCACCGGAGGCACGATCACCGGCGTCGCCCGGCGCATCAAAGAGGCGCGCCCGAGCTGCCGAATCATCGGCGCCGATCCGGTTGGCTCGATATTGGCCGGCGGCACGGAGGTCGGCACCTACAGGGTCGAGGGGATCGGCTACGACTTCGTTCCCGATGTGCTCGATCACACTGTGGTCGACGAGTGGGTGAAGACGACCGACGGGCCGTCGTTCCTGCTCGCGCGCCGCCTCATTCGCGACGAGGGGCTGCTGGTTGGCGGCTCGAGCGGATCGGCGCTGTACGCCGCGCTGCAGCGCGCGCCGGACTTGGGTCCCGGTCAGCACTGCGTGGTGATCCTGCCCGACAGCGTGCGCAACTACCTCACGAAGTTCGTGGACGACAAGTGGATGCGCGACAACGGATTCTTTCAAACGCCATCGATCGACGCCATCGTGGGTGATATCGAGCGCCTGGAGTCGCCCCAGCGAACGCTCGTGGCGGCCGAAGACACGGAGACGGTCGGCGCGGTCATCGAGACGATGCGCGAGCAGGGCATTTCGCAACTGCCCGTTTCCTCCGGCGGCGTGCTCGTCGGCATCGTCTCGGAAGCGGAGCTCATGCCGTTCCTCAGTTCGGGCGCGGGAGGGCCGCAGTCGGTGGTGGCCAAGTGCATGAACCGCAACGTCCCCGTCGTCAGTCTGCAGACTCCGCTCTCGGCGCTCGAGGAGCGCTTGCAGAAATACAATGCGGTGGTTGTCGTAGATGAACAAAGGAAGCCGATCAGCATCCTGACCCGGATCGACCTGCTTCATTTCCTAGTGCAGGCGTCGACAGCTTGAGCTGACCGCTGATAGCTACAGTATGAGGAGAAATGGCATGATGAAGGCTCGTATCGGCTCGACCAAAGCGCTTCTACGCGGTGGCGCGATCTTCGTGATGACCGCCGTCCTCGGTGGAAGCGGCGGGATCGCCGCGACCGGCGAGACGCAGGCCGGCGCGCAGGAGGGCACGTCCACCACGCCGCCCAAGTGCGACCCGGACAATGGCGGGCTGAAGCTGCCCGACGGCTTCTGTGCCGTCGTTGTCGCGGACAAGCTTGGCCCGACACGCTATGTGGCGGTGAGCCCTACTGGTGACGTCTACGCCCGGCTGCGATCCGACGACGACGGCGCCAAAGGAGGGGTCGTTGCGCTGCGGGACACCGACCGCGACGGCCGCGCAGACGAGCAACAGTGGTTCGCGAAAGACTACGGGACCGGCATCCGCTTCCACGACGGCTATCTCTACGTCTCGACGGATGACGCCGTGATGCGGTACCAGATGCCGAAAGGACAGCTCACGCCCACAGCCGAGCCCGAAACGATCGTGTCAGGCTTGCTAAACCGCAAACAGCACGAGGCGAAGTCGTTCACGTTCGACGACAGCGGCAACATGTACGTCGACATCGGCGCCCCCTCGAACGCCTGCCAGCCGAAAGACCGCGCAACCGAGGTGCCTGGCGAGCGTCCGTGCAAGCTCCTGGAGGAGGCCGGTGGCGTCTGGCGCTTCAGCGCAGACCGTCCGGGTCAGACACAGCAGAGCGGCCACCGGTACTCGACCGGTCTTCGCAATGCGCTGGCGCTCGCCTGGAATCCGGAGGCCAAGGCTGTGTATGCCGTGCCCCACGGGCGCGATTCACTCGATACGCTGTGGCCGGATCTCTTCACGGCCGAGCAAAACGCGCAGCGCACCTCGGAAGAGTTCCACCGTTTGGAGGACGGCGGGGATTTCGGCTGGCCGTACTGCTACTACGACGCCGTGGACAATCGACGCCTGCTCGCGCCCGAGTACGGTGGTGATGGGAAGACCGTCGGCGAGTGCGAGAAGTATCCGGAGCCGCTGGTGGCCTTTCCCGCGCACTGGGGCCCGAACGATCTTCTGTTCTACACGGGCGATCAGTTTCCCGAGCGGTATCGCAACGGCGCGTTCGTCGCGTTCCACGGCTCCTGGAATCGCGCGCCGCTCCCGCAAGCCGGCTATCTCGTGGCCTTCGTGCCGATGAAGGATGGCAAGCCGACTGGCAAGTTCGAGGTATTTGCCGACGGCTTCATCGGCAAGGAGGAGATCAAGAGCCCTGGCGATGCCAACTACCGCCCGACGGGCCTCGCGGTTGGGCCGGACGGCTCGCTTTATGTTGCGGATGATGTGAAAGGCCGCATCTGGCGCGTCGTGTATGGAGGATGAGCAACCCGGTTCCGGCGGCCC
>JBOGIN010000539.1:0-2468 GCA_050742275.1 Vicinamibacteraceae bacterium | reverse complement strand
GGCACGAGATCGTCGGCGTGGTCACCGATCTGGAGATGTTGTTCCCCGCCGATTGGGGTGGGGCAGCGTACATCTATCGCGCAGCCTCCGCGGCGGAGCTCGATCCTGTCGTGGTCGCTGTGCGCGTCGCGGGGGACGCTGCGCCCCTTGCGCCCCGTGTCGCCGCCCTTGCGCGGCAGGTCGATGTGGGGCTGCAGCTCCGAGACATCGTCACCCTCGAGGAGATCGTCGCACAGCGGCAGGCGCCGGAGGTCATCGGCAGCATCGTTATCGGCAGCATTCTGCTCGTGGCGGTGGTCTTCTCCGCTGCCGGTCTGTACGCGCTCATGGCCGTTGCCGTGGCGCGTCGCACCCGCGAGATCGGCATCCGTATCGCACTTGGCGCCAATCCCGGGGGCGTGCTGCGTACCGTTTTCGCCCGTGCGGCTCGTCAGCTCGGCGGCGGCATCATCGCAGGCAACAGCCTCATCCTGCTCCTCGCGTGGCGCGCCGACAGCCTGACCGCGGATCTCCTCGCCTCGTCGGTGATCACGTCCGTCATCATGGCGGCCGTGGGCGTGCTGGCGTGCGCCGGACCGGCGCGCCGAGCGCTGCGTGTTCAACCGACCGAGGCGCTGCGGCAGGGCTGACGTGTCTCTTGGGCCTCCGAGATCGCGCGTCGTCCTCCAAAACCGGTATAGCTCCCGAGAAGTCGCCAAGGCGATTTCCACCGGCTCGACCGCGAATAGAAAAGCCCTTCGGCGTCAGGACAGAACCAGTGGGCGTCGGCGCAGCTCCCTCAAGCCTTCGGGCCGGAAACGCCCTGCACGTCAGGCCCCGCTCGGGGGGTGAAGCGTGAGAAGATAGGGAAATCGGGTCAGATCCGCACGGCGCCTACTGACGTTGGTCGTGGCGAATCGGTCAGAGCAGCAAAGGAGAGCAATGACAGGAACGATCAAGACGTTGCGAACAGAAAAAGGATTCGGATTCATCAGCGACGGCGCAGGCCAGGAGTACTTCTTCCATCAAAGCGCCATCTATGGAGAGGGGATTGATAAGCTGCGCGAAGGCGACAGCGTGGAATTCGACCTCGGCGCGGCCGGCCCGAAGGGCCCGCGGGCCGAGAATGTCAGGCGCACGTCCACATAGCCGTAGAATCACAGGTGCCAGCCGGGACGTCTTCGTTCCTGGCTGGGCCGTCACCGAGCAACCGCAGGCCTTCCAAGCACCCGACCCCGTCTCGCCCTTCCGAGCTGGCGACGAGCGGCATAGTCGCACCGAGGCACCGGCGAGGCCCACAAACATTACCATTGCAGTGGTCAAGCTATACGGCCCGGTTTCAAGTACAAGGTCCTAAGAAGTCGCCCAGGGCGGATTGAAGAATCCGCCCTGGCGACGACCCTGGTCAAGCGGCATCCGGTTCGATTCCCAATCGATCGTTCACGGCGGACCGGAGTTTCTGTGTGCATCCCAGGTAGCGCTCGGTCGTCTGAATCGATACGTGCCCCAAGAGAAACTGGATCTGGTCCAGTTCTCCACCCGCGAGGCGACACAGCCTGGCACACGTGCGCCGCAGATCGTGCGGCGCCAATTTGTCGATGCCGGCGCGAGTCGCACGGAGTACGCGTGGGCCTTCGACCTGCTAATCGATCGCCCAGTCTCCAGAGAGTGCGCAACGATCGGGAAGTGGCTGGCTGACCACAGCGTGTTCGCCGGTGCTCGCCTTCTCGATGCTGGCTGTGGAACCGGTCGATACGCGATTGAATTGGCGCGTCGCGGCTATGTCGTTCAAGGCATCGATGTGTCGCCCGAGCTGATCGCCGAAGCGAGGCAGGCGATCGCTCGCGCGTCGGGCGCCGTGTCATGTTCGGTCGGCGATATTCTGATGCTATCGTCTGCTCGGTACGACGCAATTCTTTGCCGTGGCGTTCTCAACGATGTCCTGGACGACCATGCTCGCCAGGATGTGCTCGCATCATTTGCTCGGGCCCTTCGACCGGCGGGCGTACTCGTGCTCGACGTTCGTGAGTGGGAAGCGACGGCCAGGCGCAAGGCTCGAGAACCACTCTTCACGAAGAGTGTGCCCACGGATCGCGGTCGGCTGACGTTCACGAGCGTCACGAAAATCGACCCGACCGGTCGGCGGCTGATCATCTCGGAACGACATGTGCTCCGCAGCGAAAGCCACGAGCAATCCAGCGACCACGTGTTCGTCATGCGGTGTTGGACACACGACGAATTACACGCGAAGCTTTATCTCAGCGGATTCCACCCCCTCGCGTACTTCGGGGCATACGATGCGGCGGTTCCGGTCGGAGCCACTGATCGACTCGTCGCCGTGGCGCGACGATCCGCAGACGTCCCCTAACCCCAATGCCTTTCGGAAATTCGGCACGTTCGCGTCATACGATTTGAAACTGCCACGGCCCTTCGATCGATTGCGGCTGCAGAAGCCGCGGCCAGCGTGTCACGGGCTGGCGCACGGCCCG
>JBOGIN010000538.1:0-2059 GCA_050742275.1 Vicinamibacteraceae bacterium | reverse complement strand
CTCCGGGCGGGCGTCGCGCCGGCCGATCGCATGCAGTGCGGCAGATAGCTCCAGAACTGAATGCAGTCCCCGGGCCGCAGTGCCTCCCGCAGCAGACCGTCCGGGCTCTTCATGAGCCACTCGATCTCGCCCCGCAGCACGAAGACGAATTCCTCGTGATTGTGGGAGATGAAGCACATCTCCTCGTCGCGAACCGGCTCGATCTCAATCTCGAACGGCTCGATGTGCTTCCCCGTGTAGCTGTCGGCGAGCGGCCACAGGCGGTTGTGGTACGGCATCGCGGCTTGGTGGACCCGGTTCACCAGCTTCATCGGTGCCGGCGGGCGCCCCTCGATGGCCGAGCGGCGGGTGATCTGGTAGTGCGACGTCGTGCTGCGGGGGAGCAGCGCGTCGATCGGCACGCTCAGCGCCTCGCTCAGTTGGTAGAGGAGCTTGACGTCGAGCGACGCCTTCCGCGTCTCGATGGCCGACAGCGTGGCAATCGACACACCTGCACGGCCAGCGAGCTCTTTGAGCGTCCAAGCGCGCCGCCGACGCTCCTCGCGAATGCGCGATCCGAGCCGGCGCACGGTGTCTTCGATGGCGACGTGGCTGTAGACGGGCATCGTAGAAGCGGCCGCTTCCCGCGAGCCCGGGCCCCGGCGAGCCCCTCGCCGGGCGACGCTCTGCTCGAATCGAGCCGCACGGCCCGCATCATCTCATAGTCGGGTCGACAAGATTCTACTCCTTCCACGGGGGATCGATCGCATCGGCGGGCAGCTCGGCATTCCACTGCAGCACGGCCTTCTTCAGCCGCGAGACGACGTCGGGATGCCGCTCGGCCAGGTTCTTGGACTCGCTGACATCGGCGCTGAGGTCATAGAGCTGCGGGGCGGCGCCGTCGTAGGCCGAGTGGAACTTCCACGTTCCATCGCGGACCGCGAGATCGGGAGCAGGTTCCTCCTTCGTGCCCGGGCGATCGGGCGGACGCCGCCAGAAGATCGGCGCCTTGCGGCCCTCGCTCGATCGTCCGAGCAGCGTGTCGAGCACGTCTTCGCCATCCAGCGTGGCGCCGTCCGGTAGCGGCGTATTGGTGAGCGTATAGAGAGAGCGATTCAGATCGAGCGCGCACAGAATCGACGTGGTGTTGGTGGCTCCTGCGGCGTCGGATGCCATCAGGCCCGGTCCCCACACCACCAGCGGAGACCGCACACCGCCTTCGTAGAGCCAGCCCTTCGCGCCGCGCAGCGGCCTGGAGGCGCCCGCGCCCGGCTCTGGGCCGTTGTCGGAGGCAAGCACAATCAGCGTGTTCTCTCTGAGCTGCGCGTCGTTGCGCACGCGTTCGAACAGGGCGCCGAGCTGTTCGTCCATCGCGTCGAGGACGGCGTAGTACAACGCGCGCTTGCTGCCATCGGTCGCATCGCGCGGAGCCTTCGGCGGGAAGAAGGGCGAGTGGACATCGTCCGGCCAGAGATTCAGATAGAACGGCTGACCCCTTGCCTGCGCCTGATCGATGAACGCCAGCGCGTCTTTCACGAACGCGGCGGTCACCGTCGAGCGGTCCTCCCATCGGATGGGGCCGTGCCCGAGGCTGCCGGAGCCGAGGTCGTGCTTTGCCGGCGGCTGGCCGTCGTACGCATCCTTCAACGGCAGGACGCGCGGACCGAGCCCTTCGAAGTTGGTGAGGCTCCGGTCGAAGCCATACCGGGCGATCGACGGCGCCTCGCCGACGTCGCGCTGCCCGCCCATGTGCCACTTGCCGAAATGACCGGTGGCGTAGCCGGCGGCCTTCAAGGCGCGCGCCAGCACGGGCGCCTGCGGGTCGAGCCACTGGGCCATGCGCCGCTCGTCGTTGGCCCGGCGATTGGAGAGAAAGGAGGTGATCCGCCAGCGCTGCGGATACTGGCCGGTCGTCAGCGCAACGCGCGACGGCGAACAGATCGGCGCATTGACGTAGAAGTTGGTGAAGCGGATGCCCTCCGCGGCGAGCCGGTCAATGTGCTGCGTTTTCACCTCGTCACCGCCAAAGGAGGACCGGTCGGACCAGCCCATGTCGTCGATGAGCACGGTGATGATATTT
>JBOGIN010000537.1:0-2131 GCA_050742275.1 Vicinamibacteraceae bacterium | reverse complement strand
CGACAACACGCTCCGCAAGTTCCACGCTTCGCTCAACGTTTCGGACCTGCAGCGCTCCATCGCCTTCTACCGCGTGCTGCTGGGCGTCCAGCCGGCCAAGGTCAGGCCGGACTACGCCAAGTTCGATCTGGCGGAACCGCCGTTGGTGCTCTCCTTGATTCCCGGGAGACCTGGCGCGGGCGGCTCCCTCAATCATCTCGGACTGCGTGTGCGCGGCGCTGAGGAGCTCGTCGAGATTCAGCGGCGGCTCGAGGTTGCGGGGCTTCCCACAGAGCGAGAGGAGGGCGTCGAGTGCTGTTACGCACGGCAGACGAAATTCTGGATCACCGATCCGGACCGCGCGCTCTGGGAGATCTATGTCTTTCACGACGATATCGACGATCGAGGCAGCGCCGCGCCGCCCCGTGCGGAACAGCTCCAGACGAACGGGGCGCCGCTCCCGGTCCAGGTGGCGCGCGTGTGGGAGCACCGGCTCCAAGATACCATCCCTGCTCGAATTCCTTACGATGACAACACCTTGCACGAGGTGCGCCTCGAAGGGTCCATCAACACCGCGCCGGACGTTGGCAATCGAGCAGGCCTGCTGGCGGAGTCGCTGCGTGTGTTGCGACCGGGCGCCACGATTCATGTTCACGGATTGGCAGGTGATCGGCCGAGCCGCTCGAGCCCCGCGCTGGCTGGACCTGCTGCGGCAGTGCAACATGTGCCGGCCGTTGCCGAGGTTGTGGACGACCTCGCCAAGGCCGGATTCGTCGGCATTCACATCGAGCGCTTGTCCCAGACGGCCTATTTCGTGGTGGACGAGGTTCCGATGCGTGAGGTGCGAGTCGTCGCCTGCAAGCCCGGCCACCGTCCGGCAAGGCTCACACATCACGCGGTGTATCTTGGGCCGATGGCGCAGGTCACCGACGACTTTGGCAATGTGCTTCGTCGAGGCGTGCCCACGCCGCTCAACGTCCACGATTGGCAAACGCTCTCACAAAGCGCTGCAAGCGGCGCGTTCCTGTTTCTGACGCCTGACGATCGGGAGGTGGGACGCTGTTGCGACGAACCGCCGGCGACGACGACGACGACGACGACGACCGCCGCGTCGCGTTGACACACGATCGTCGTCAGCGTCTGCCGCGTGCCGTCGCGCTGACGATTCGTGACGGACGCGCTCTCGCGACGGCCTGACGCGCGTCCGAGACGTCGCGGTTGAACTGGAAGCTGCAGCAACCGAGGTCCAGCACGTTGCCGTCTGCCGCCCGCCGCCTGAGGGCATCGGGGAGTGCGTAGAGATGCCGGCGACCCCGCTTCTCCACGCGGAGCAACCCCGCCTCGCGCAGAATACGAAGGTGCTTGGAGACGTTGTACGGCGAGGCCCCGACCTGCTTCGAGATCTCGCTCACATCGAGTGGGGCCTCGATCAGCAGGCTGATGATGCGGACCCTGGTGTCCTCGCCCAGCGCCCGGAGTGCCACGACGCAGTCATTTTCGTGGACCACGGGGAGTGCAGGGTCACCTGGGGAAAGACGGTAGAGCGGAACGAGCTGATGAGGCTTCGTGGGGGCTGCCATGGCCGCCCGACGGCAAGATCGCACAAACCGATGTCGGAGGCAAGCCGTGCGCCGTGCTTCCATGGCGGCCGCGGCCATCGCCGGCGTGTCGGCCGGAGTTCTGTGAAGAGTAGCGGTTGAGTGGCGAGGAAAGGGGCCGCGCAGCCTCTCGACTGCGCGGCCGAAGGCCGCAGTCCGCTAGAATCTGCCCCGTGAGATCCAGATACCCGTGGTTCCGGCCCGCCACGTCCTGTGGGAGACGTCATTGAAGGTTGGGCCTGGGCTCCCACCACAATGGCCGATGATCACGTCGATGACGTACACATCCATGCTCAAGTTGTCGGGCCCAGGACCGAAGTGGTACGACACCACATCCTTCGAGGGGTCGTTGGGATTCCCACGCTTTCCGTTGTAGGCAAAGCGCGTGTCACGCGCCCGCAGCGCGTCGACGACGCGGTCCAGGAACTCCCACCCGCGGGGGCCGTCGTGCTCTTGACAGGAATGCCGAAGCGCGTCCGCATGTGACCCCGCGACCTGCCGGACCACAGCCGCGCCCCAGCCCGGGAAGGGCAGCCGCTGGCCCGGCGGCGGAT
>JBOGIN010000536.1:0-3357 GCA_050742275.1 Vicinamibacteraceae bacterium | reverse complement strand
CCCTGCAACGGCTCGGCAACGAGTGGGTGTGCTTCGTGCCGCGGGACGATGGCGCGTTCGAGATGCGCAGGGTGGGGCGTGGGCGAGATCTCTCCGGCGAGGTGGAGATCCTCAGCGGACTCAGTCCCGGCGAGCGCGTGGTGGTCCAGGGCGCGTTCGTTCTCAAGGCGGAGGCAGAAAAGATGAGCGGCGCGGGCGATCCCCACGACCACTGAGACAAGGGACACCATGATTGCTGCAATCGTTCGCTGGTCCTACGCACGGCCCGCCCTTGCGCTCCTCCTCGCGTCTGCCGGCACCATCGTCGGTGCGCTGGCGTTACGTAATCTCCCCCGCGACGTGTTTCCCGACCTTGCCACGCCCGTCTTCAACATCATCGTCCAGAACCCGGCCATGGGGGCGGAAGAGCTCGAAACGAGCGTGGCCATTCCGATAGAGGTTGCGCTCGCCGGCTTGCCGGACGTCCGGCGCGTTCGATCGATCTCCCAGCTCGGCGTCGCGCGAATCACGATCGAGTTCCAGCCCGACGCGGACTACTACCGCTCGCGTCAGTTCGTGGCGGAACGGCTCTCACAGCTCAACGGACAGCTGCCACCGGGCACCGATGCGCCGCTGCTTTCGAGTCTGACGGGACGTCTGAATGAGATTTTCGAGTTCACGCTCGAGGCAGAGGAGGGCGCCGCTGATCTCATGACGCTCCGCGACCTGGCGGAGTTCGAAGTGAGGAATCGGCTGCTCGCGGTGCCGGGTGTCTCGGCCGTCGAGCGGCTCGGCGGATATCTTCGACAGTTCCAGGTCCAGATCGATCCGGACAGGATGGTGGCACGCGGTGTGACGCTCGACGAGCTGCTCCATGCGGTCGACGAGAGCAACCTGAACGCCGCCGGCGGGTTCGTGACGCGAGGGGATGTGGAATGGTCGATTCGGGCGGTTGGCCGCGCGAGCGGCGTTGTCGATCTCCAGAACACGGTCGTGGCCGTGCGCGGCGGGGTGCCCGTGCTGCTCTCCGACGTGGCAGACGTCCGTGAGGCGCCGGCAATACGGCGCGGCTTGGCGCATCGCCTCCGGGGCGAGGTCGTCAGCTGTCGGGTGGCCAAGCAGTTCGGCGCGGACACGGTCGAGGTTGCTGCGGGCATCCGTCGGGCCATCGACGAGATCAGCGCGAGCCTGCCACGAGGTGTCCATCTTCGCGTCGTGTACGACCAGTCACAACTCGTGGAAACGGCGCTGGGCGGTGTGAGTCGAGCCGTGCTGCTCGGTGCCGTCTTCGTGGTTCTGGTGCTGCTGGCCTTTCTTGGAAACGTGCGTGCGGCGCTCATCGTGACGCTCACGATCCCGTGCTCGATCGCCGTTGCCGGCTTGCTGCTCGACCGTTTCGACATCGGCGTGAACACGATGACGCTTGGCGGGTTGGCCATTGCCGTCGGCTTGCTCGTGGACGCGTCGATCATCGTGGTGGAGAACGTGCTGCACCGCCTGCGTGATTCAGGAAACGGGAAACAGGATTCAGGATTCGGGATTCAGGATTCAGGAAACGGGATTCAGGATTCGGGGAGGGAGCGCGCGCGCGAAGCGGCTATCGAGGTCGGACGGCCGATCGCGTTTGCCACGATGACCGTCGTGGCGGTGTTCGTGCCGCTGTTTGGCATGACAGGGATCGAAGGCCGCATGTATCGACCGCTGGCGGCGGCGGTGATCGCCACGCTGGTGGCATCTCTCGGCCTGGCGCTCACGGTCACGCCGGTGGCGGCCGGCTGGCTCCTGCGCCGCCGCTCGCCCCAAACGGAGGGGGGCCCCGAGGAAACGTGGATCATTCGGCAGATCAAACGGGTCTACCGGCCGCTCCTCGACCTCTGCCTACGCCGGTCCAGGACTGTTGCCGTCGTGTCGGCGCTCGTGACGCTGCCACTCGCGGTGCTGAGCCTGCGCATTGGCACCGATTTCATGCCGGCGCTAGACGAGGGCGCATTCCTGCTCCAGACGGTCCTCCCGCCGGAGGCGTCACTCGAGGAGGTGGACCGACTCAATCATCGCGTCGAAGATGCGCTCCGCGCGTTTCCGGAGGTGGAGGACGTCGTTCGGCGAACGGGACGGGCAGAGCGTACGGAGGACCCGATGCCGCACACGCTGTCGGACGTCCTCGTCGCGCTCAAACCGGGTCGCTCGCGCACGACGGAAGAGCTCGAGGCAGCCATGCGCGACGCCGTGTCGGCATTTCCGGGCGTCTCCGTGCTTTTCACGACGCCGCTCGGGATGCGAATCGATGAGGGACTCGGCGGAACCCCGGCGGATTTGTCAGTGCGGATCTTCGGCCCGGATCTCGAGAGGCTGCGCAGTCTCGCCGCCGAAGCGCATCGAGCCATCGAGGGGATCCCAGGCATCGCGGATCTCCGGGTGGAGTCGCTCACCGAGCTGCCGCAGCTCCGTATCCGCGTCGACCGCCAGGCAGCGGCGCGGGTGGGATTGGCGCCTGGGGATATCGTTCGCGCCGTGCGGGTGGGGCTCGTCGGAGAAGAGGCATCCGAGGTTTGGGTGGGAGAGCGCCGCTTCGATCTGCTGGTGCGATTGCAGGACGTCTGGCGAAGCGACGCCAACAGGATCGGTCGGCTGCTCGTGGACACGCATGCGGGTGTACCGATTCCTCTCAACACCGTCGCGACGATCGAAGAGGTCTTCGGTCCTGGCACAATTCAACGAGAAGCGGGGGCCCGACGTATCGCCATCGACGCCAGCGTCGCGGGCCGCGATCTCGGAACGACGGCCGCGGCGGTCCGGGATCGCCTTGCCGAACGGCTGGAGCTGCCCGCAGGCTACTTCATCGATGTCGGCGGGCGCGTCGAGAGCCAGGCGCGCGCGGCGCGCGCGCTTGCCGTGGCAACCGCCGTGGGTGTCCTCGCGGTCGTGGTATTGCTCTACCTGGCCTTGGGCTCGTTTCGCGAAACGCTGCTGATTCTCGTCACGCTTCCCAACGCGTTCGTCGGCGCCATCGTGGCGCTCTATCTCAGCGGGGGCACCTGGAACGTATCGTCGCTCGTCGGCCTCATCGGTCTCTTTGGCATCGCGGTTCAGAACAGCCTCGTGCTGGCGACGCAGACACATGGCCTCATGGCAGAAGGGCTCCCATTTGCGGCTGCCGTCCGCGAAGCGAGCCTCGGTCGCCTGCGACCCAAGCTGATGACCGCGGGCACCGCCATTCTGGGCCTGCTGCCGATTCTGGTGTTGCGGTTCGAGGGAACGGAGATCGAGCGTCCGCTCGCGGTCGTGATGGTGGGCGGGCTCGTCACATCGACGCTCTTCACCTTGCTCGTACTACCGGCGTTCTATACCTTGCTAACCCCAGAATTCACTTGTGTTGAC
>JBOGIN010000535.1:0-3715 GCA_050742275.1 Vicinamibacteraceae bacterium | reverse complement strand
CTCGGTATTCGACCTGCCCTGGGCCGGCTGATTGCGCCCTCCGATGACGTAGAGCCCGGCAACCACGCGGTGGCCGTGCTGAGCCATGCGTTCTGGATGCGGCGGTTCGCGGGCGACCCCTCCATCGTCGGCCGCGGCTTTACCCTCGATGGCCGCCGCTTCGAGATCATCGGCGTGGCAGATCGGACGTTCACCGGCGTCGAGCCTGGCCGCCTCGACGATCTGTGGGTGCCGAACATGATGTGGGATGCCGAGGAGCTGGCAGACCCACATTCGAGATGGCTCCGCATCCTTGGTCGCTTGAAGCCGGGTGTCGAAGCAGAGCAAGTCCGCGGCGTCCTGCAACCTGTGTTTGCGAGTCTCCGTCAAGAACAGGTGGCGGGGTTTCCGGCGGACGAGCCGCGCGAGCGCGTCGAACAGTTTCTCAGCACACGGCTCTATGTGCGATCCGCGGCGAACGGACCGTCGAGGCTGCGTGCCGATTTCTCCCGCCCTTTGTGGATACTCGCCATTGTCGTCGGCCTGGTCTTGCTTATCGCGGCGTCGAATGTGGCGAACCTATTTCTGGCTCGCGCGGCCGCCAGAGAACGTGAGATGTCGCTGCGGCTGTCGATTGGCGCGGGCCGCGGCCGATTAATCCAACAAGTGCTCATCGAGAGCGCCCTGCTTGCCATCGTCGGCTGCATCCTTGGCCTCCTGTTCGCGTACGTGGCCGGTCCGACCATCGTCCATAGGCTCGCGCCGGCGCACAATCCTGCGTATCTTGACCTGCGCGTCGATTGGCGGGTGCTCGCGTTCCTCGGCGTCATCGGCGCGCTGACGACGATGCTCGTTGGCCTCGCGCCGGCGCTCCGCGCGTCCGGCGTCGCTCCGTTGGGGGTGCTGAGCGCGGCCAGCGGACGCCTAACGTCTCGCAGCGGCGCGCTGAGGCCACTCGTTGCGACCCAGGTTGGCTTCAGCCTCGTGCTGTTGTTTCTGGCAGGTCTCCTGCTCCTCTCCTTCGGCAAGCTCGTAAACGTGGACCTCGGCTTCAGGCAGGACGAGCTCCTGCTGTTGACCGTCGACTCCGACGATATTCCGGTGGGACCCGACGAGCTCACGATGGCGTTGAGCGGTCTGCGTGCCGAGCGTTTTACGACACAGCAACGCTCGCGCCTGCCAGACGAGGTCGTCATGGAGTTGAGCCGCCCGCAGTCGACGGTCGCGCAGGCACACACCATTGGTGTGCAGATGCTGGAGCGGGCGCGTCGCGTGCCGGGTGTTCAGGGCGCCAGCCTGTCTGCATGGGCGATGTTCAGCGGGACGGGCTCGGAGGGCGGGATCCGCCTGCCGGGACAGGCCCAGGATGCGCTGCGGCCGTCGATTGTTCCAGTCTCGTCCGGTTTCTTCGAGACGATGGGCATTCGCCTGGTCGACGGCCGAGCGTTCGAGCCGCGTGATGCGGAACCGGAGACGCCTTCGGTTGTCGTCGTCAACGAAGCATTCGCACGACGGTACTTTCGTGGCGAGCGCGCCGTCGGCCGCCTCTTCGATCGCGTTAACGCGAACGTGGCGGTGCAGCAGGAGATCGTCGGGGTCGTTGCCGATGCGAAGCATAGCGGTGTTCGGGAGCCGGCGCCGCCCACGATCTATCTGCCGCTCCGAGGTTTTCAAGCACTGCAGGTGCGAGCCGAGGAGCCGCTGGCTCTGGTGGACACACTGCGGCGGACGATCAAAGCGGTCCACCCGTCGCTGCGGGTGACCGATGTTCAGCTACAGTCGACGCTCATCGACAACTGGCTGCTCCGGGAGCGTCTGCTAGCGCTACTGTCTGGCTTCTTCGCCATCGTTGGGTTGCTCCTTGCGGCGGTCGGCTTGTACGGCGTCTTGAGCTACGCCGTCGTGCAGCGCACGAAGGAGATCGGGATCAGGCTTGCGCTTGGTGCGCAACAGCTCACGGTCGTGAGATCTGTCGTGGCGGATGCGGGTCTGACAACGCTCATCGGTGCAGCGGTTGGCCTCGTCGGCGGCCTTTATCTCGCCCGCTTCGTTCGAACCTTTCTGTACGAAGTAGAACCGTTGGACTTCTGGAGCCTCGCGTTGCCGGTCAGCTGTTTGTTGGTGGCGGGCGCGCTTGCCGCCCTGCTGCCCGCTCGTCGCGCCGCGCGGGTCGATCCGGTGGTGGCGCTCCGTTACGAGTAGGGCAGAGAGGAGACCGCAATGTCGTGGCTCTCGCGGCTGGCGAATGTCTTTCGGACGTCGAGGGTGGAACGCGATCTGGATGACGAGCTGCGCTTCCACGTCGAGTCGCGCATCGCGGAGCTCGTCGCGGCGGGCCTCACGCGCAAGGCGGCCGAGCAGGAAGTGATGCGCCGCTTCGGTGGCGAGCTGCGCCTGCGGGAGCAGAGTCGTGACGTCAAGCTGCTGCCCTGGCTGGATTCGCTCGTCAAGGACGTCCGCTTCGGCGCGCGCATGCTGCGCAAGGACGCGGTGATCAGCGGGGCAGCGGTGGTGTCACTCGCCTTGGCCATCGGCGCTTGCACGGCCGCGTTCTCATTGATCGATGCGCTGATCCTGCGACCGCTACCGGTCCGCGCGCCGGAGCAGTTGATCTACTTGTCGGTCCAGTCGGAGGACTCCGGGCAGCCGGAAGGTGAGATCTTCGGTTACGAGCTCTTCGAGCGCTTTCGCACGGCGGCGCGCTCGCGAGCCGAGCTGTTTGCGGCAGTGGGCGATCCGGAGACGCGTCCCGTGGTCTTTCAGGATGGCGGTGGCGCGCCCGAACGGGTGCGCCCGCAGGCCGTCTCGAGCGATACATTCACGATCCTGGGCGTTCGACCTGCGATTGGACGCGTGCTCGGGCCCTCGGACGCGAGACATCCAGTCGCTGTGCTGAGTCACCGGTTCTGGATGCGGCGCTTTGGTGGGGATCCATCCGTGGTCGGACGTTCCTTTACGCACGACAACCACGCGTTCGAGATTGTAGGGGTGGCCGCCAAAGGGTTCACTGGCCTCGAGCCGGGGCGCTCCATCGACCTGTGGGTGCCAAGTGTCATCTGGAATGAAGTAGTTGGGGTTGAGTTGTACCGGTTCCGCATCCTCGGTCGATTGAAGGATGGTGGCCAAGCCAAGCAAGTCCAGAACATTCTGCAGCCCACGTTCACCAACGACCGTCGCGAGGTGGCGTCAACGTTGTTTCAGCCAGACGAGGCGCGCCAGCGCGTTGAGCGCTTCGTCAATGCCCCTCTCTACGTACGATCCGCAGAGAACGGTGCATCGGCTCTCCGGCGTCAATTCGAGCGACCTTTGTGGATTCTGGCGATTGTCGTCAGCCTCATCTTGCTAATCGCGGCGTCCAACGTCGCAAACCTGTTCCTCGCACGCGCCGCGGCCCGAGAGCGCGAGATGTCGTTACGCCTATCGATTGGTGCGGGACGCGGCCGGCTGATCCAGCAGGTGCTCATCGAGAGCGCCTTGCTCGCCATTGTCGCCTGCGCCCTCGGGCTGCTATTGGCTGCCGCGACGGGTCCGACGACCGTTCGCATGCTCGCGCCCAGCGACAATCCTGCCGACCTCGATTTGCGTATCGATTGGCGAGTCCTGGCGTTTCTTGGCGTCACCGGGGCATTGGCCACCATGCTGTTTGGGCTTGCTCCAGCACTGCGCGCGTCCGGCGTGGCTCCCGTCGGCGTGCTGAGCGCAGCGAGTGGACGCTCGACGTCTCGTAGTGGTGCGC
>JBOGIN010000534.1:0-4648 GCA_050742275.1 Vicinamibacteraceae bacterium | reverse complement strand
CCCATGAGCTCTCTGGCAAGCGCATCGGCTGAGTACCCGACCGTGAGCGTGAAGCCAAAGCCCGCGTATCTCGTGAGCATCGTCTCCGTATACCGCTTGCGGGACTCGTCTGTGAGTATCGCCGAGCCGCCGGTCGCTTCGAGCAACGCGGCGCACGCCGTCTGGAAGTACTGCTGCTGCTTCGTGATCAGCGAGTGGTCCGACGCCGGGCCGTGACCGACATACAGCACCGCGTAGTTCACGAGGAGCGCTCGGAACCGTTCGAGGTTCGCCATCCACCGCAGGACGCTTCCGTCCATCATGTAGGCATGGTTGCCGCTATAGAGGAAGTCACCAACGAAGGCCGCCTGCGTGTCGTCCTCCAGCAGCCAGATCGAGTTCGCCTCTGAATCCCCGCCCGCACCCAGGTCGACGACCGTGAACGTCAATCCCGCCAAGGTGACGCGATCTCCTGGCGCGACAATCTCGCTGGGATAGACCCACTTCGGGATCCATTCGTCCTTGAACAGCGCCGACCACTGTTTGTGCTTTGCCTGTTCGGACGCCTTCATCAGGTCGTGCACCGAGCGCAAGGCGTAAATGGGTACGTCACCGTTCGGGGCGACGTTTGTCGTGCCGGCGACGTGATCCGGGTGCCCGTGGGTCAGGAGTACCCCAGCGATCGGCTTGCGTAGCCCCTCCGCGAGTTGCTTCAGCGCCGTGCTGTCACTCATCGTGAGCGTGGTGTCGACAATCACAAGCCCTGTATTGGCCTCCACGATGAAAGCATTGGGCTTGACCATCGGCTCGTTCGATACGTAGGTGTGAATACGAACCATAGTCGCCGCGCTCCTCCGAACCGTGTTATCGAACGACGGAGACGTTGAACGCCGCCGTGCCGAGCTTCCGCCACAGCACGACCCAGAGCGACAGATACGCTTCAGTCGCGCGCGCCGTCGTGATGTCGCCCAGGTCGATGATGTCGACCCAGCCAAATGACTCGAGGAGCGCGATCGTCTGCCGCTTGGCCCCTGCGTCGTTTCCGCTGACGAACGCAGTGTGCCGCCCTGCCACGCTGGCGGGGTTCACCATGACGTCGCAGTTGATGGTGTTGAGGGCTTTTACGACGTTGGCAGCCGGAAAGGCGTCCTGTATCCGTTCGCCGAGCGACTGGGGACCCCTGTCGTCTGGCGGCAGCACGTTCGCAACATCGATGAGGACCTTGCCGCTCAGATTCTGAGCACCTGCGGCATGCAGTGCCGAGAGAGACGCCGCCCCACGCGTGCAGTTGAACAGCACGTCACCGAATGCGGCGGCGTCGGCGAATGTGCCGGCGCGCGCGCGGGAGCCGGCGCCACGCGCCCATCTGGCGGCCGCTGGGTTGTCCGCGGTTCGCGATCCAACTGCGACGGCATGCCCAAGCGAGACGAGCTTCGAGGCGATCGCCTCGCCCACCATACCAGTGCCCAACACTCCAACATTCATCGACGCCTCCCGTTGCCGCGCGCGAGCCGAGGTCAGCGCCGTGGCGCGTGGCTGTCCCAGCTAGAGTACGAGGGCGCGTGTAGTTCGTCGTGATCCGAGCGGCCAACAATCTTGCTCGTGCGTCCGAATGTGCCATGATGGCGTCGTGGGGACCGCAGTACGAGACGATGGCCCGGATCTGTTGAGCGACGTGCTCGTCTCGCTCCGCGTGCGCGGCCGCGTGTTTTGCCGGTCCGAGTTCACGGCGCCCTGGTCGATTGCGTTTCCAAGAGGCCGCTTCGCCCACTTTCACGTTGTTCAGCGCGGGCGCTGCCGACTCTTTCTCGGCCGCGAAGAACGTCTGCTCCGATCGGGCGACATCGTCGTGCTGCCGCATGGATCCGGCCACACCCTCGGCGATCGACCCGGACTACGGTCGCATCCCCTCAGCGCGCTCACGCCCGCGGACGGGTGGGGGCCCCAGGCCGTGATCCGTCACGGCGGAGGCGGAGCGGTTGCGCAGCTGCTCTGCGGCGGCTTCGAGTTCGAGGGGCCGACAGACCACCCCCTCCTCGCCCAGCTTCCGGAGGTGCTCCATGTCGATTCCGAGCGAGGCGCAGGCCAGATGATCGAGGCCACCCTGCGCCTGCTCGATATCGCCGCCGCGGGATCCCCAGGCAGCGATCTCCTTCGCACACACTTGCTCGCCGTTGCTTTTGTGCAACTGTTGCGGAGCTGGGCCGAGGATCGGCGCGTCGGTTGGCTTCATGCCTTGCGGGATCGACATATGGGGCAAGCGTTGCGCCTGATGCACGCGGCGCCGGCACGGCGATGGTCGTTGAACACGCTTGCGAGGCACGTTGGCCTGTCACGGTCTACGTTTGCCGCACGATTCAGCAACGAGATCGGCGTGTCGCCGCTGGCGTACCTGGAGCGCTGGCGCCTCGACTTGGCTGCCAGCCTCTTGCGACGCGAGCGCGTTGGCCTCGAGGAGCTGGCCGATCGCGTGGGCTACGCGTCAGCCCCATCGTTCAGTCGCGCCTTTCGGCGCCGTTTCGCGGCGACTCCGGGCGAGTACCGCAAGCGACATGGACGAGTCCAAACGCCCCCGCCGAGAGCGCGATCGACCACGGTGGGCTGAGCCACTCACGCGAACGCGTCGCCGATGACTTTCACGAGTCCACGGGCGCCCGCGCCGTCCGGGTCGAGTGTCGGGTTGTAGATTGTGACTTCTAGACCCACCACACGGTGAGACTCGACGGCCATGCGTAGCGCTGTCGTGAGCTCGTCCCAGGACAGCCCACCGGGAAGGCGATAGTCAACGGCAGGCATGATGGCGTCATCGAGCACGTCCGCGTCCACGTGCACCCAAAAACCAGCCTCGGGGCCGCCGTCACGCGTCAGGTGGGCAATCGCCTCGCGGGCGGCCGCTTCGACGCCGCCCGCCCGGATTCGGGGCAGGTCAATCGCCCGCAGCTCCGCGGGAAGCGGCTGGCTCCCATACTGAGCTTGCTCCTCTGCATCGCGGTAGCCGAACACCACGATGTCTTCATCCCCGACCAGCGGGCCGCGGCTCTCGATGTTGGTCAGAAGGGCAGGACCTCGACCTGTCGCGAGCGCCAGTTCCATCGAGGCCGCCTCACCGTTCGGGTTCGCCTCAGGGTTGTAGAAGTCGGCGTGGCCGTCGATGAACAGCAGCCCGTACCGCCCACGTCGCTTCAATGCGAGCATGTCGCCGAGCAGGATCGAACAGTCGCCGCCAAGCACGACGGGGACCTCGCCGTCATCCATCACGTCTCCAACCGCGTCAGCCAATACTTGTGAATACCGAGCAATGCCCGTCGCGTTGAGCGTCAGCGTGACCGGGTCGCGCTCGAGCTCATACGACGTCTCGGGCATGACTCGTCCGGCGTGCCGCGCAGGTAGGCGGTCGAGCAAGCCGGCCCGCAAGAGTGCATCCGGCAGCATATCGACACCGCTTGGTTTGAGACCGAGTATCGACGGCGCTTCGATCACGGCAAAGCGAGACATCGCGGGTCTCCTCGTCAACTCAGGGAGCGTGGCTCGAATGGCGTCAGCCGCCAAGGTAGGCGCGGGCCTCGAGGAGAATGAGCCATCCTGCGAAGAAGCCGTAGAAGACCACCGCGAAGAGCAGCATACCGAGCCGAAGACCTCGAACACGGATAGCCGGCGGCAACCCACGGCGGTTGAGCTGAACGAGCAGAATGGAGTAGACGAACATCACCATTCCGTTCAAGCACGCGGAGATCACCAACAACAACAGCGGCTGGGACCACCCCGACAACAGAATCGTGGATCCGGCCGCAACCGTCGCCCACGCCACGACGAAATACAGGCGGCTCTCGGTCCATCGCGCGCTGTTCTGCAGATGCACCGTCTTCAAGACGTCAGCGACGATGCGTGCGATGTAGTCGATCACGCCCAGCGCGACCAGCGTCATCGAGACGGCGCCAAAGACCCAGAAGAACGTGCCGAACCATGGCGCGACGATGGTCTTCAACGCCTCGCCCTCGGCCAGGATGAAGGCAAGGTTTGCCTGTCCCGCGATGCGCTGGCCGAAGACGCTGGAGTAGGCGAGCAGGGAAAAGACCGTGATGGAAAAGACGCAGATGAACCAGAAGGAGACGAGCTGCTCCTTGTTGGCGACGCGCCACCAGCCCTGGAATCGGCGGAGGTTCTCCGCATCCTGCCGCACCATCGACCCGGTAGCGGGTGCGGCCACCTCCTCACCGGTGATGGGAGAGACGATCCGCGGAATGTACACGCCCATTCCAAAGCCCTTGTCGCGAATCCAGTTACTCTGCGCCAGGTTGTTGACGCCGCCTGCGCCCGCGAAGACCAGACCGCTCAACACCAAGGCGATGGGGATGAGGCTTCGGTCGGGCAGCCGGCCCACCTGGGCGAGTGCCTGCGGCAGATCCGCCCACGCCGAGGCGCTGATCGCGGTCGTCATGGCGACCACCAGGAACACCAGCGTCAGACCGACCTTGACGAACTGCGCCTTCTCGAGCGTCTGGTAGACGACGGGCGAGGCGGTGAGGGTGATACCCGCCGCGATGAGCACGCCGACGGTGATGAGCGGCACGTTGCCGCCGCCCACGAGAAACGTCAGGATCGTCACGCCGCTGGTCGCCCAGCCCGGCCACATGTTGGGCACGATCGTAAACAGGCAGAACAGCACGCC
>JBOGIN010000533.1:0-7650 GCA_050742275.1 Vicinamibacteraceae bacterium | reverse complement strand
CGCCGCGAGTCGCCGTTCGGGTCCCGCACGTAGCGCCGCGGATCCTCGCCCCCCTCGCCGCTGTTCGAGCGGCCGCCGAGGCGGTTCATCGCCACGGCGAGCGTCTCGTGTGCTTCTGCGCTGATCGCGCCATAGCTCATCGCGCCGGTACAGAACCGCGTGACGATGTTCTCGACCGGCTCCACCTCGTCGAGGGGTACCGGCGTGCGGCCGCTCGCCTCGATCGTGAACAGCCCACGCAGCGTCGCCAGACGCTCGCTCTGCTCGTCGACACGCTGGGTGTACTCCCGGAAGATGTCGTAGCGCGCGGACCGCGTCGCGTGCTGCAGGCGAAAGACCGTCTCAGGGTTGAAGAGGTGGTACTCGCCCTCGCGACGCCATTGGTATTGTCCGCCGCTGTCGAGCACGGGTAACGCGGGGCTCGCCGACGCGTGCCCGAAGGCGCGGGCGTGATGGACGAGCGTCTCGCGCGCAATCTCGCGAATCCCCAGGCCGCCAATGCGTGACGGGGTGTAGGTGAAGTACTTGTCGACGAGCTCTTTCGACAGCCCGACCGCCTCGAAGACCTGCGCCCCGCGGTAGCTGGCAATCGTCGAGATGCCCATCTTGGACATCACTTTGACGACGCCTTTCTCCACGGCCTTGAGATATTGGCGGCGCAGCTTGTCCACGGGGATGGCCGGATCGGTAAAGCCGAGATCCGCCACCGTCGACAACGTCTCCAGCGCCAGCCACGGGTTGACGGCGCTCGCACCGTAGCCGATGAGCGTCGCGAACTGGTGCACCTCGCGCGCCTCGCCGGTCTCGACGATGAGCGTCACGTTCGTGCGGGTGCCCTCGCGAACCAGGTGATTCTGCAGCCCCGCCACCGCCAGCAGCGCCGGGATCGCCGCGTGGTCCGCATCCACGGCGCGATCCGAGAGCACCACGACCCTCGCACCCTTGCCAATGGCAATGTCCGCCTTCGCAAAGAGCGCCTTGAGCGCCGGCTCGAGCCCCTCTTCCCCCTCCGCGACCGGAAAGATCATGTCGAGCGAGGTGACGTAGTACGGGTTGTCCGGCTCCGGCCCCCTGCGCTCTCCCGTGCCCACCGGCGGCTCGTGCGCCACGATGCGACCGTTCGCCGCGAAGCGGTGCCCCACACGGTCGTACTGCGCGAGCGCCTTGAAGCGCGCCATCTCCTCGTTGTCGAGGAACGGGCTGTCGCACAGGATCATCCGACAACTGTCCGGCTCCGGATCGAGCAGGTTCCGCTCCGGCCCGATCGCGGTCGTCACCGACGTCACCAACCGCTCCCGGATCGCATCGAGCGGTGGATTGGTGACCTGCGCGAACAGCTGCTGGAAGTAGTCCGCGAGCGCACGTGAACGGTTGCTGAGCACCGCCAGCGCCGCGTCGTTCCCCATCGAGCCGATGGCCTCTTCCCCTTTCATGGCCATCGGTGCGAGCAGCAGCTTGAGCTCCTCCTGCGTGTACCCAAAGGCCAGCTGCCGAGCGTGGAGCTCGTCCGGCTGGAGCGGCGGCGGCGGATCGGCCGGCTCCAGGTGATCGAGAGGGATGAGGTTCTCCGCGACCCACTGCTGATACGGCCGCCCGGTCGCAACGCGATGCTTCAGCTCATCGTCACCAATGATGCGCTGCTCGCCGAGGTCGACGAGGAACATCCGCCCCGGCTGCAAGCGCCCCTTCTCTGCGATGCGATCCGCCGGCACATCGAGAATGCCCACCTCGGAGCCGACGATGACGAGGTCGTCTTTCGTGACCCAATAGCGCGCAGGCCGCAAGCCGTTTCGATCGAGCACGGCGCCAATCTGCCGCCCGTCGGTGAAACAGATACACGCCGGCCCGTCCCACGGCTCCATGAGGCAGGAGTGGTAGGCGTAGAACGCCTTCTTCTCGGCGCTCATCCCTTCGTGGCGCTCCCACGCCTCGGGGATCATCATCATGACGGCATGCGGAAGTGAGCGTCCGCCGAGTGCCAGCAGCTCGAGCACCGAGTCGAAGCAGGCCGAATCTGAGAGCCCTTCCCGGACGACGGGCAGGACCTTCGGAATGTCGCCGTCGAAGAGAGGGGAGGCCAGCTGCGCCTCGCGCGCGCGCATCCAGTTGATGTTGCCCCTGAGCGTGTTGATCTCGCCGTTGTGCGCGACCATCCGATACGGGTGCGCCAGCTCCCAGCTCGGAAACGTGTTGGTCGAGAAGCGCGAGTGGAACATGCAGAGCGCGCTCTCGACCCGGGGGTCGTCGAGATCCGCGAAATACTCGCGGAGCTGCAGGGGCGTCAGCATGCCCTTGTAGACCAGCGTGCGGCAGGAGAGGCTCGCTACGTAGAAATACTTCCGGTCGTCGATCCCGCTGGTGCGGACGAGCGTTTGGAAGCGCTTTCGGATGACCAGCAGCTTCCGCTCGAACGCCTCCTCATCGTCCACCCCCTCGCCAGGCGCAAGGAACACGTGGTCCATCGCCGGCTCGACGCTCTTGGCGATGTCGCCAAGGCTGCGATTGTCGGTAGGAACGCGGCGCCAGCCGAGCAGTTGCTGGCCCTCCTGCCGGACGACCATCGCAAACAGCATCTTGGCGAGGGCGTTTGCCTGCGGGTCTGGTGAGCCGAAGAACAGGCCAACGGCGTAGCGACCGCGACCGGGCAGCGCGGTGAGGAGCTGAGCGCTGTCGTCCGACACGATCCGGCCGAGCGCCGCCTCGCGCTCGAAGAGCTTGTCGGGAATCTGGATGAGAATGCCGGCGCCGTCGCCCGTGCAGCAGTCCCCGCCGGTGGCCGCGCGGTGCGCGAGCCGCTCGAGCGCCTCGAGCCCCAGATTGACGATCGAACGGCTCCGCCGCCCCTTGAGATGCACGAGAAAGCCGACGCCGCAGGCGTCGTGCTCACGATCAGGTGTGTACAGGCCCCTCTGTGGTCCCTCGGGGGGTCGCTGGGGATACGGGTCCATCAAGCGCGCTGCCTTTCTTCGTACTGCCCGCGGGAGATGGAGCGCGGCGACCGCAGTACTCTCGGCTCGCAGAGTACGGAATGCGGCCAGCGCCCATCGAGCAGGAAGACCGTGCGGCGATTATATGCATAAGATCGTTCGTATCCATTATTCTCATGGTACGTATAGCCTGCCGTTATCTCGGTGCGCTGCGGCGGCCGGACAGCGCCCGACGTTGGATCGGGGCGAATCACGCAGCAGGGGTTTCTCACCAGAGCTGCTGGCGCAGGCTCGTGCGGATTGCCTTCTTGTCGGCGGCGGCCACTGCGCCGATCCGGCGAACGATCAGCCGATTGTCGAGCGTGAAGATCTTCACACGGACGATGCACGCGGTGCGGAGGCCGGCGGCAGCGAGGTGGGCGATCTCGACGTCGCCCGGCCACGGTGAATGGCGCTTTGTCGTGATCATGGCCATCACGCTGTGCCCCTCGGCATTGAAGCGACGCGGGCTGAGGACGAGGGCGGGACGACGCTTTTGTCCACTGTGATCGGTGAATGGAAACGGGACGGTCACCACGTCCCAGGCGTCACAGGTCACGGAACGCCTCGTCGTCCTCCGGCGTGCTCCACTCGTCGAGGGTCTGGCTCAAGGCCTTGTGGAACTCGAGGTCGAACGGCTCCACCCGGCGAATCGAGACGCCGCCTTCGTGCAGCTCGTAGGCGATGTAATCGCCGGGGGCCACACCGAGGGTTTCCCGAACCGCGCTCGGCATGGTGACCTGCGACTTGCGCGTGAGGCGGCTGACGTAGCGGACATCCCGGCGCTGCTTCGGCATGAGCACCTCCCGCGCGCCACTCGAGGCGGCCGGTCGAACAGGTCCCGAGTCCTTACCGGTATACCTTCTTACTACCTTACATCCTTACCTCCTTACTAGGCTATCACAAAGCCCCCAAGAGACGCTCAATGCTCGACGCTCGCGGCAAATGCGCGAAGGTCGCGGACCAACCGTGCGACGAGCGCCGGCTCCTGCGCGGCACGATCGAACCGCTCGCCCGGATCCTCGTCGAGGTTGTAGAGCTCCGGCGCTCCTCCCTCTTCCACCCTCAGCTTCCACGGGCCCTCGCGAATGGCTTCCAGCGCTGCTTCGCGGAAGAAGTAGAGCTTCCGCGGCGCGAGCGGCGCACCGTCGCGAAGGAGCGGCATCAGGCTGCGGCCGTCGACGGGACGATCCGGCGGGACTGCCGCGCCTGCGGCTTCGAGCAACGTCACGTACAGGTCCGTCGCGTCGGCCGGCTCGGCCGAAGCCCTCCCTGCGCGAATCTGGTCGGGCCACCGAATAATGGCCGGCACGCGGACGCCGCCTTCCCACGTCGTCCCCTTGGCGCCGCGCAGCGGTCCGGTCGAGCCGGTGTGCCAAGGCTGCACGCCGCCTTGGAGCATGCGTGGCGGCGCGTTCGACCACGGCCCGTTGTCGCTCACGAAGACGACGACGGTCCGGCCGGCGGCCATTCGCTCGTCGAGCGCGTCGAGCATCTGCGCCGTGCTCCAGTCGATGGTCTCGATCACGTCGCCGTACAGACCCGCGCGCGAGCGTCCCTTGAACGGCTTCGTGGCGCCGATCGGCAGATGCGGCATGTTGTGAGCCACGTACAAGAAGAACGGCTCGCGCGCGCCCTGGATGAAGCGAACGGCCTCGTCGGTATAGCGCTCGGTGAGCGTGCTCGGCTCGACGGCCTCGTCCAGCGGGCACTCATCGCGATAGAGGCGAAGGGGGTGCGTGGTCTGCACCCACGGCGGAATCATGTCGTTGCTGTAGGGCAGGCCGAACCAGCTGTCGAAGCCGTGGGCGGTGGGCAGCAGGTCCCGCGTCGCATGGCCTAGATGCCACTTGCCGACCATCTTCGTCTGATAACCACGAGACTCGAGTGCCTCGGCCAGGGTCAGCTCCGACGCCGGGAGGCCGTGCGTGTCCTCCGGCATGACGACCTCTGCGAGCCCCATGCGGGCGGCGTAGCGCCCGGTCAGCAAGGCGGCGCGCGCCGGCGTGCAGGCGGGCGCGCCAGCGTAGTACGACGTCAAGCGAATCCCTTCCTGCGCGAGGCGGTCGAGGCGCGGCGTGCGAATGGTGGGATGTCCGTAGCTGCCGAGATCGCCGTAGCCCAGGTCATCGGCAAGAATGAGCACGACATTTGGCACGCTGCCGCGGGACGTCGCGGCCTGGCCCTCGTGCCGCGCCGACGTTGTCGGGGCGCGCGGTGTGGTCTGGCTCTCGATGCCGGCCGGGGACGCGGCAATCGCGACGATCGTCATGACGAGGGGACGGCAGAACGTAATCGCTCGACGCATGAGGCCCGCTCCTTGTGTGTCGGCGCACGATACCTTATATTGGGATGACATCGATACCACAAGCCATGCTTCGCTTCCTGACCAGCGCGCTTGCGCTCCTGTGCGTCATCACACCCTCGGCTGGATCCGCGCCGGCGGCGACGCCAACGCTCGCCCGAAGACCGGCTGCGCCGCAGCCGTCGTCGCTGGAGCTGCCGCGCAGCCCCAACGCCCAACGCCGCAACATCGTCTTCATTCTCGTGGACGACATACGGCACGACGTGTTTGGCTTCACGGGCCACCCGTTCGTCGACACCCCCAACATCGACGCGCTGGCGCGCGGCGGCGTGCACTTCCCGAACGCGGTGGTCACGACGGCGCTCTGCTCACCGAGCCGCGCGTCCATTCTGACGGGCCTCTACGCGCACCGGCATCGCGTCATCAACAACAACGAGCCCGTGCCGCCCGGCCTCGTGTTCTTCCCGCAGTACCTGCAGAAGAGCGGCTACGAGACCGCGTTCGTCGGCAAGTGGCACATGGGGCACGAGTCGGACGATCCGCAACGCGGGTTCGACCACTGGGTCAGCTTCAGCGGCCAAGGGCTGTACCTGCCCGGGCCCAAGACGATGCTCAACGTGAACGGCCGGCACGTGCCGCAGAAGGGATACATCACCGACGAGCTCACCGACTATGCCCTCGAGTGGCTGGGGAAGCGCGACGCGAAGCGGCCGTTCATGCTCTATCTCTCGCACAAAGCGGTGCACGCCGACTTCACGCCAGCCAAGCGCCATGAGGGGCGTTACGCCAAGCAGCAGGTGACATGGCCAGCGTCGTTCGATCCAGACACCGATCCCGACGGTCGGCCCATGTGGGTGAGGAACCAGCGCAATAGCTGGCACGGCGTCGATTTCGCGTACTACGGGCGCCGCGACATCACCGAGGAGTATCGTCGGTACCTCGAAGCGTTGTTGGCCGTGGACGACAGTGTCGGTCGCGTGGTCGAGGCGCTCCGCGAGCAGGGCCTGCTCGAGTCCACCACAATCATGCTCATGGGCGACAACGGTTTCGCCTGGGGTGAGCATGGTCTCATCGACAAGCGGACCGCCTACGAAGCGTCGATGCTCGTGCCGCTCATCGCCTACGCGCCGGGAGACCTGCCCGCCGGCCGTAAGGTCTCGGAGGTCGTGGCCAACATCGACATCGCGGCGACCGTGCTCGACGCGGCCGGGCTCCAGCCGCCGTCGAACCTGGACGGCCGAAGCTTTCTCGACCTCGCGCGAGGCAAGCAGGTGCCCTGGCGCGACGCCGTGCTCTACGAGTACTTCTGGGAGCGAAACTTTCCGCAGACGCCGACCATCCACGCGCTGCGCGCGGAGCGCTACAAGTACATCCACTATCACGGCATCTGGGATCTCGACGAGCTGTACGACCTACGCGCCGATCCGGGCGAGACGAAGAACCTGATCAACGATCCGGCGCACAAGGAGGTCGTGCAGAAGATGAACCAGCAGCTCTTCGATGTTCTGGAGCGCAGCGACGGCATGCAGATGCCGCTCTATCGCGACCGCGGTGGGCAGCAGAACCTGCGGCGCAAGGACGGTCCTGGCGCGGCGCAATTTCCTGAGAGCTTCAAGAGCGATCCCAAGCCGCCGCAGTAACCGTCTGCGGTTACCTTATTCCGCGCGGAGCGTGATCGCGGGACTTCCTGGAAGGATGTTGGCACAAACATTGTGCCGAACTGGTCCTGGAACGAGTTCATGCGAATAGCGCATCCGCAAAGACACACGCATTCCTTCAGCTTCTCATAGTCCAGGCTCTCTCCGGACCAATTGCCTGCGGGCCCTGGTCGAGACGGCGTCACGAGCGACTGACCGCGACGATTTGTCCTAGGTGGTGCTCCAGGTGGCGGACGTAGTCCACCATGTGGTGGGCGAGCGTCGATGGCTCGTCGGGCGAGACCGTGCACTCATTCCCCAGCGACTCGCCCGGCACCCTGTCCATGACGTGCGCAAGGTGTTGGTTGTACAGCCGCCAGAGCTCGACCAGCTCGAGCCACGGACGCTCACGATAGCCTTGCGCCGCGACCCAGTAATCTTGTTGGTATGGCGGAAACTGCATTCGAGCCGCGGCCTGCGCCCGGACGAAGCGGTGATGGTTGTTGGCGGCTGAATCGATGAGATGTCCGAGGATCTCCTTGCGGCACCATCTCATCTCGAGGGGACATTCCAAGGCCGCCGCTTCGGGCAGCGCGTGCAGCCGCGGGTAAACATCTTGCACGATGCTCGTCAGACGGCGCGCGGCACGAGCAACGGCTGCGGGATCGGCACGCTGCTCGGTCATGAGTCACTGTAGTATAGCGCTGCGAGGCAGGCCTAATCACCGTAGCGGGTAGCGGGG
>JBOGIN010000532.1:0-1520 GCA_050742275.1 Vicinamibacteraceae bacterium | reverse complement strand
AAGCACACGTATCCGCGTGCCATTCAACTCGTCGAGCGCGGTCTCGTCGACGTGCGCTCGTTGGTCACGCACCGGTTCCCCTTAGCAGAGACGCCGCAAGCCTTCGACGTCGCAGCGCGGCGGGAGGGGCTCAAAGTGGTCGTGACGCCCTGAATGGGCGGACGCACTCCACACGCGCTGAATCTCCTTCGAACCACTTAACGCGCGGTCTGAAGACCGCGCGCTACGTTACCCTTCAGCGCGCGCGCTACGTTACCCTTCAGCGTCTGTGTAGCGAGAGTCTTCAGACCCTCGCTGTCGCCCTGTTTAGGAGACCGTCGACGTGGTCTCGGGCTTCGGCTCGTCGATCTCGTTCCACGCGGGAGGCGTCACGCCAAGCAGATGTCGCACGAAGAAGTCGAAGCGTTTCCGCTCGCCGTAGTCTCCGCCAGGCCCGTGGCCCGCGCCGGGAATGTAGAGGAGATCGAAGGTCTTTCCGGCCTCGATGAGCGCGTCGACCACCTGCAACGTGGAGGAGGGGTCGACGTTCGTATCGAGCTCTCCGAGGACCAGCAACAACTGGCCGCGGAGCTTGTGCGCGTTCACGGCATTCGACGATTCGGCGTAGTGCGGACCGATCGGCCACCCCATCCACTGCTCGTTCCACCAGATCTTGTCCATGCGGTTGTCGTGCGAGCCGGCGCTCGACACGGCGGTTTTGTAGAAATCCGAGTGGAACAAGAGCGCCCCCAGCGCGCTCTGGCCGCCCGCTGAGTTGCCGTAGATCCCAACGCGGCTGATGTCGTAGGAGGGATCCTTGGCTGCCAGGGCCTTGTGCCAGAGAATGCGATCGGGAAATCCTGCGTCCTTCAGGTTCTTCCAGGCCACGTCGTGGAAGGCCTTCGACCGATTCGACGTGCCCATGCCGTCGATCTGCACGACGATGAAGCCAAGCTCGGCTTGCGCTTGCATGGGATTGTAGGCGCGGAACGACTTGGGGACGAACGAGTCCTGCGGCCCCGCGTAGATGTTCTCGATGACCGGATAGTTGGCCCGTGGATTGAAGGTTGTCGGCCGATAGATGATTCCCCAGATGTCCGTCTTGCCGTCTCGGCCGAGCGCCTTGAAGACCTCCGGCGGCCGCCAGCCGGCCTGCTTCAGGGCCGTGAGGTCTCCCCGCTCGATCTCCTTCACGAGTGAGCCGTCGCTGGCGCGGCGCAGCTCCATCACCGGCGCGAGGTCGACACGCGAATAGGTATCCACGTAGAGCGTCCCGTCGGGCGACAGGCTGACTTCGTGGTTGGCCTCCGCTTCCGTGAGCTCCAAGAGCCCGGATCCGTCGAAATTGATCCGGTAATAGTGCAGGAAGTACGGGTCCTGCCCCTCGTACATCCCACTGGCGCTGAACCAGATCTGGCGCTTCTCATCGTCAACCTTGGAAACGTCTCGCACCACCCAGGGTCCTTTTGTGATCTGGTTCTTCACAGCGCCGGCGGCACTGTCGTACAGGTACAAGTGATTCCAGCCGTCGCGCTCCGACA
>JBOGIN010000531.1:0-10392 GCA_050742275.1 Vicinamibacteraceae bacterium | reverse complement strand
CCGCTACAGTCAGCTTCTTGCTCGAGAGGGTGCACGTACGAACGACGTATCCGTGACGGAGCTCAGTCGCACCATCGCTTCGGGTCAGGCGTTGCGGCGCGACGACGTCAGCGACATGGTCAGACTGTTCGGCGATTGCAGTGTCGCCCACGTTCAGTTCAACCGAGCCATTTGGGGTGATGACGCTGCCCTTCACAACATCGGGCTCTTCGCCGAGCTGCTCCCGTGCCCCTTGATGGTTACCGTCCACGACATCTACGTTCCTTCGAGGATGCTGCACTTCCGGCGGATAGTGAAGCGGTGGCTCAAGAGGCGCCTGCGTCTCGGCGCGCACACTACGATTCACTCGAGGGTCTTGCCTGCTCGGGGCCAGGACTACCGACGTCTCTGGGCCCTTGCCGCGATGCTCCTCGTGTGCACGCAGGAGGAGAAGAAGCGTTTGCGATCGGTGATTCCAGCTTCGGCGGTTCGCGTCATTCCCCACTTCGTGGAATCTCCACCACTGTTGCCGGACGCACGCGCCGCCAAGGCTGAGCTGGGTCTTCTCGACCGAAAGGTCGTCACGCTGCTCGGGTTCATCCATCCACGTAAGGGGCATGCACTGTTGGTCGAAGCGCTTGCACGGCTACCATCCGAGTACGTTGTCGTCTTCCTCGGTGGGCCCTGCTCAGGACCGGGTTGCGAGGAATTCGTGAGCACGCTGCGCGATCGCGCCAAGAGTCTTGGCATCGGCGACAGGCTTCGCGTCACGGGGTACGTGGGCGAACCGGAGCTTGCGACGTATCTGGCGGCTACCGATCTCGGTGTTTGTCCCTTCTCTCGAATGTCGGCCTCGTCATCTCTGTCCATGTGGATTGCCTGTCGCAAACGCATCCTGGCGTCCAGAATTCCTCAGATTGCCGACTACAATGACCTGGCGCCTGGCGCGATTGATGTATTCTGGCCCTTGAAGCCCGAGACGCTGGCCGAACGTATCGAGCAGGTATCCATACAAGGGAAACGTCGGTCGTTCGACGCGCTAAGCCGTTTGGCCACGAGCTTGAACGTCTCTGCCATCTATCGTCAGCACCTGGATCTCTACCGTTCGCTGGCCGACTCGCGACGTGTCCCGGCTGCGTCTCTTGGTGCGCAACGGCCCGGTGCGGCCGCACCGTGAGCGTTCAAGCTGGCGCGCTCCGCCTTGCGGAGGACAATGTGCGGTTCATCCTCGTAGACGAGATTCTTGGCATGGAACCAGGCAAACATGTACATGGCGTCAAGACGATGCCGTCTGACGAGGATGTGTTTCGCGACCACTTCCCCGGCTTTCCGGTCGTCCCCGGCGTGCTGCTCGTCGAGATGATGGCGCAGACTGCTGGCAAGTGCCTCGATGCCGAACGTCCTGACCGCGGCAAGGCGATGCTCGTTCAGATACGCAAGGCGTCGTTTCGCCGCTGGGTCGCACCAGGGCAGAGAGCGGACATCTACGCGGATATCAAGGCAAGTGCGCCGGCGTTTGCGACCGCTATTTGTCGTGTCGCGGTCGAAGCTCGCGACGTCGCGGAGGCGGAACTGTTCTTTTCCTTTGTCCCACGCGGCACACTTGCTCCCGACTATCGCGATGAAGTGTTGGAACGATACCTCGCACAGCACGGCATGGAGGGCCCAAGGGAGCCGGCGTCATGACCGATCTGTTCTCCCTCACGGGCACGCGGTTCCTGGTCACCGGAGGCACCCGCGGTATCGGCCGCGCCATCTCGCTGCGGTTCGCGCAGGCAGGCGCCAACGTCATCGCCAACTACGCGCACAACGAGGAGGCCGCGCAGTCACTTGCCACTGAAGCGAGCGCGAGCGGCGCGCCCATCGAGCTTTGTCGAGCGGACCTCACATCTCAGGCGGGCAGGCAACGGGTGCTTGAAGCCCTTGGAGAGGCCCCCGTCTCGGGTCTGGTCCACTGTGCCGCCACCGGCGTTCACCGGCAGCTCGAGGATCTCACAACGCGCCACTGGGACTTTACCTTTGCGCTGAACGTACGGGTCTTCTTCGAGCTGGTTCAAGCGCTCCTGCCACTGCTTGGCCCGGGCTCCAGCATCATCGGTCTGTCATCGGAAGGGGCGGTACACGCCTTTCCACACTATACGCTTGTGGGTGCCTCCAAAGGAGGCCTGGAGGCGCTGTGCCGTCATCTGGCCGTCGAGCTCGCGCCGCGGGACATTCGTGTCAACGTCCTCTCGCCCGGGAGCGTGCTCACGGATGCGTGGAACGCCTTTCCTGACAAGGAGCAGCGTCTCGCAGATGCCGCGCATCGCTCGCCGCGCGGCCGCTTGACGACGCCCGAGGAAGTTGCCTGGGCAGCACAGTTTCTGTGTTCTGCGGCTGCGGTTGCTGTCAATGGTCACACGCTCGTCGTGGATGGCGGCCAGCGCATTCGCGGGTGACAACGCTGGTTCTCGCGGGCTGGTTCTCGCGGGCTGACATTATTCGCACCTCTTACGGCACATCGCGCGCTCCGACCCGCACGCCCGGTGGTTTCTCGCGCTCTCTAGCTACGCACTTTACAGGCCGTTTTGGCGTACCCATTCCGCGGTTAATGATAAGCCCTGATCCAGAGAACAAGCCGGCGAATAGTGCAACACGTTCTGCAATTTCGAATGCGCGAGCTTCATATCCCTATTGAACAATTGAAACTCCGCCGGCGAGGGGGTTGATTTCACTGCGGACTCCGTGTACTTCAGAAGGGATTTAACTATCTCCACGCGGTCGGCTATAGCCTTGACAGGCTCCATGAAGTGGTCGCGAACAATTCGTCCCGCGAATCGAACGGGCTCGATGACAGCAGATTTCGACATCGCCTTCGCGGGCTGAATCGTTCTTAGTGGTGGCAGCCCCAACTTACCGTTGAACCGGACGAAATAGTCGTTCCAGGTAACGATCTCAGGATGCACGACGTTGAAAGCGTTTCCGGCCGCTTCCTCCTTTTCCAACGCGAGGGCGACCGCCCTTACCAAATCATCGATGTAGATAAGGTTACACTTACCTTTGCCGTATTTCTCGTAGATTCCCCATTTATTGTCGATCAGTAGCTTGGCAAATCTCGTGGACCAGTTCCTGCTGAATGGCCCGTAGACGATAGAGGGCCGTAAGATGACGACCGGTAGTCCTTTCTCAATGAACTCCCAGCAGACCTTCTCCGCATCAACCTTCATCCTGTTGTAATCGTCGCCGGTGTACTGCAACGGGGCGGACTCATCAACAGTGCCGCTGACATTACCATAGACCTCCGCTGTACTGAGGTGAACGAATCGTCGGATCCCACGCTGAGCTGCGGCTTCAAGCAGGTTCCGTGTACCCTGCACTGTGACGTCTGGGTTCCCCTTTGCGCAGTGGACAATTTCCGATACGCCGTCCAACGCTTGAGTTATCGAAGCTGGATCCATCAAGTCGACCCTACGAATGTCGACTGGCAGACGGCCGATACGGGCGGCCGTTCCCCACTGGCGGATTGCAGGTATCGGTGTTCGATCGCCGGATAAATGCCACAGCTCCGTCACCCGCCCTCCGATAAAGCCGGTGGCGCCGGTGATCAGCGTTTGCACAGGCGCCGCGCCGATAGAAATACGGTGGCCGTTCCAAGGCATGTCGAAGCGGACGCGCCGCCGATAACACTCATCGATCACATGAATAGAGTCCACCACGGCGCGGCCCGAGATCAACGGCTTCGCAGTACCTTGGATGACTTGGATGAAATTGTGCAGAATCGGCACAACGAACTCAGGGTAGGTGCGCTCGGAGCACTTGAGAGAATAGCGCCGGTCGGATCCGGACGGCATTTGAACACGAACTGTTTTCCAGTCGTATTGGCCACCCACGATGCGCGCTTTAGCCCCTTCGATTTGGAAGCCGCTTTCAAGCTCGACGAGGCGGTTGATGAGGACATCGATGCGACACCCGTTCCACTGGAGCAGCGCCTTCGCAAGCGATTCCGGGCCGCCGAGGCTATCATCTCGATACTCAATCACATCCGGTTTAGCACCGACCCACCAGCAAATCGTGTCAATGATGTGGGGGCCGACGTCGTTCATCACGCCTCGGGACGAGATGGCGGGATTGACCGAGAACCCGGTTTCGCTGTTCCACCCGAATTCACTGCCTTCAACATAACGAATGGATTTGAGGCTTCCTAGGGCGCCGCCCTGGATCAATTCCCGGATCTTGTGGAAGGACGGATACATTCGGCGGGTGTTGTTGACACAAAGGGAGACACCCTGGCGCGACGCGCGTTGCACGAGGTCGTCCGCCTCGTCAGCGCTCTCCGTAAGCGGCTTTTCACATAACACATGCTTACCCGCATCAATGAGCTGACGGGCAACTTGATAGTGAAGATGGTTGGGTAGAACGATCACCGCTCCGTCGACCTGATCGATGACATCGGTGAGTTCGGTGGTGGCCTCCCCGTAGCCAATCTGCTGTGCCACATTCGTGGCGAGACCCATGACTCTATCAATCAGAAAGAGTCTCGATATGTGCTGCGCGTGTTTCCGTAGTGCAGGGACATAGTATCTCTGGGCCGCCGCACCACAGCCGATCAAGGCAACCTTCACTCCGCTCATTTCTCCTTACACTCCGTTCAGGCCAGTATGCCGTCAGCTCGAAGACATCAAGTCGAGGTAAAGGTCCTCAACACGTCGTGCCATGGCACCGGCAGAAAATTCGCTGTGGACGAGCCGCGTCGCCTCTTTGGCCAGCTGTCGGGCCTTCGCGGGGCCGCGGACGAACTCGTCCAACCGATGGAAGATGTCGTCGGCGTCGCCGGGTGCGATCAAGATGCCGGTCGCTTCCGGCCGAATCAGGCGGGGAATATCACCAACGGCTGTAGCGATGACCGGTACGCCGTAGTGCATGGCTTCGAGAAGCGTATAGGGCAGACCTTCCGTCAGCGACGGCATCACCAGGCAATTGATGGCCTGATACACTGCCTGCATATCGGATACAAATCCGCACATGAACACATCGTCCTCGAGGCGGTGCGATGTAATCCAACGGGCCAAACGCTCTTTCTCCGGTCCGTCACCGACGATGAGTGCCTTCACATTCCGGTGTTCCCCTCTGAGGCGTTCGAAGGCCTGCAGGAAATATTGATGCCCTTTGTCAGGGAACAGGCGCCCAACCACCGCAACCAGCACGCCCGAGCTCCGCTTGATTGACCCTAGCCGCGACGCAAAAGAGTCTTCGGGGAACGTCTGCGAGCTTAGCAGGTTGAAATCCAGTCCGTTTTGAACCACCCGCACCTTATCATCATGGGCGCTCCGTTTATGCAATGCCCTGCCGAGGTCTTCCGATACAGCGATGATTCGGTCATAGCGGGGATAGATCACTCTTTCGTCGAAACTCAGATATAGCTTCTTGATTAGAGAGTCCCTCGTGGAACCGTGACTCGTGAGCACCCGTTTGACAGGCAAATGCAACGAGGCAAGCAAGGCGTAGAGATCGGCTTTGTAGTCGTGGGCGTGCAGAATGGCAATGCGATGCTCTCGAATGATCTGGCGTAAAGACTTGAGTGCGCCCACATCGAAACGACGATCGACTTCCAGTGGTATTACGTGGATTCCATTCCGTCGCGCCATAGCCATGAAGGGCTCGCTCCGGCCGTCCCGTCGCCGCATGCACAGCAGATGGAACTCAAAACGGCTGCGGTCAATATTTCGAGCCAGTGTGAGAATTACGCGCTCCGCACCGAACAGGCCGCTGCTGTCCCTGACGTGTAGAACACGGATGGGTTCCATCGACGCTAGCAACAGGATACCTGGAATCGCGCTCGTCCTGCTATCACCAGGCCTTCTCGAGGACCACGGCCGCTAACGGACGTTCCGTCCACTTCCGCCAACGCCCCGCCGAGAACCGGCCAATCAGAGGTTCTTGGCCACGGAGGAAGGAGTGCGGGGACAGCGGGACGGCAAAGCCCAGTCATTCTCGCCCGTGGCCCGACGCAGACCATGACTGGCGATTGGTTGAGCTTTTGCTCAACCGCGCGCTCAATCGGCACTCTCGCCGCGCCGCGGAAGCTGTGCTGGCTGTAACGTGAAGCACGGGCATCTCCGACGTTCAAATTCGTGCACCGATTGCAAGATCGTAATGCTGTCTCCCGTGCGTCACACTCGGTGATTATGAGCAATTCGAGAGATGAGGCGCTGTTGCGCTGGATTCGCGCACGAACCAAGGTGGGAAGGGCGCATGGTATCATGGCGTGTGTCTTGCCACGACACACAGCTGCTGCTGGTCGCTGGTGTTGGTCGCGCGCATTGAAAGGATTGGTATGCCCGCACGTAAGGTTCTGAGTTCACTTGTCATTAAGGCCGGCGCTCTCGGCGCGGCCGCAGCGCTGCTCACGTTGAAGGTCACGGCCCAAGCCCTACCGGCGGTCACCGCGACGTCAGGAGAGTGGTCGCACAAGGCCAGCGTCACGATAGCGGGTGCGCGCTTTGGACCAAAGAGCACGGCAGCCCCCCTTGTCTGGGACGATGCGGGAGGTTCGAACATCCGCGACAAGTGGAACGGCGGGTGGCCCACGGGGTCCACAAACTCCGACTACGACATCGGATACCGCGCCCCTCAACGGGGGGTGTCTCCGCCACATAACCGTGTTGGTAGGTACCTCGCGGGAGCGCACGGTGAATCGACTCCCAAAACCGGGTATAACGTGATGGTCTGGAAAAATTACTCAAACACGGGTACCCTATATTTCTCCTATTGGTATCAGCTCGATCCTGCATGGACATTCGGTGGAGATAACAACCACAAACTGGCCATCCACTCGACGGGTGAGCCTCCTTACGTATCGCCGCATCTGAACTACATCTACGCCGGAGGCAAAGCACCGAGTAGCCCAGATGCTCAGGTGAAATGGAATATCTACACTTCGGCCCAGGAGTATTTCTTGAGCCCCAACGCACGGCTGCACAACGCTTACACGTGGTATGGGGGTGTGATGGGCACCAACCCCGTCGGCCGTTGGGTAAAGCTCGAATACATCGCCAAGTGGAGCTCCGGAAGCGACGGCATGATCCAGATCTACGAGAATGGCAGGAAAGTCCTCGGCTACCGTGGCCGCACGGATGCTGCACCAGGGACCACTCGGGTAGAGGCGATCGGCGGGTTTGCTCGTCCCTACGGGCGACCGGACAACTGGCGCTACTTTGCCGACATGTACTTGGATACGACATTCTCGCGCGTCATGCTCGGTAATGCTTCGACGTTGGAAGACTCCACCAAACGGGAGGTGCAGAGCCCCACGAAGTGGTCCGACTCGTCAATTACGCTCTCGGTCAACCTCGGCATCTTCAACGAAGGAGAAACCGCATACGTGTATGTGGTCGACTCCAACGGAAACGTCAACGAGAAGGGCTATCCGATTAGAGTCGGCGGTAGTGGTGGCGGTCCTGCACCGGACCCGGACCCGACGGCCCCAAAGGCCCCGACAAGTCTCCGCGTCGTTGGTCCCTGACACGTCAGCGCTCCCCCTGCAGCTCGATCCGCAGGGGTACTCGCTACTTCTGCAGAACAATGATGGTGTACCAAGCCCAGCTACCTGCGCGCGGTGCAAGGCGCAGAAGGACATCATCCACCCGCATGAGCGAGCGCTGCAGAGGCGATGCAAAACGCACTAAACCCGGAACGTAGCAGAGCCCCATGGCGGCTGACGCGAGGAGTAGTTGGTCGTAGTGCTCGAAGCGAGTGAAGGCTTCAACACGCTTCGAGAGCTCGTTGAGATTCAGTGGTACCTCATCCGGTGTCCGGTACTTCGGTGTCAGACGTCGATAGAGTCTAACGACAGGATTCGAAGCGAGCGGTTCCGCGAATAATGCGCGGCGGCCCGGCTTCAGAACGCGGCGTAGCTCTGGCAGGGCGCGCTCTTGATCGAGGTGGTGCAGGATGGCAAGTCCCACCACGAGATCGAACGTGTCGTCCGCGTACTTCAAGTCTTCGCCAACCATCACGTCCACGTCGCATTGATCCAGCAACTTCGCCGCTGCGAGTCCCGCACGGGTCTTGGCCACTGCCTTTGACGAAATGTCGAAGGCAGAAACGCATGCTCCTCGGCGAGCCAAGGCCCTTGTAATCCATCCTTGACCACACCCGTACTCGAGAACGCGTTGGCCTGAGAGGTCAGCGTCCAGCAGAGCCATCATACGCTGATAGACGGGATATGTCGGGTGAGCCCGATAGTGTCGAGGCCCTCCAACCTTGCCAGACCATTTCTGGTCGTGGAAGAGGGCCTCTACACGATGTCGGTCAACCAATCCGCCTGAGGGCTCTTTCTCAGCCATCATTGATTCTCCCGGACAACATGAAATACTTCTCGTCGCCTCAGTAGACAGCCACTTTGTCTACGACTGTCTTTGGTGTGACCTGCCTGCTGGCTTCGCAACGGCGCTGGACAAAACGGGAGTACAGAATTTGTGTTGAAAGCATCCCGACGATAGCCATGTTATCGGCGTTGGAAAACTGACGGGCCGCACCCCGCGCACAGCATTTCGCCAGCAACTGACGTGCTGCTCGCGGACTGAAGACTCCCGCTTCGGCAAGCGCGCGCTCACTCGCGACTTCCTCAATCCAATCGGGCGGCCGAGGTCCAATAAATGACAAAGCGTCCGGCGACCGATAGGGCTGTTTCGGCCGCGCGAGAATCTCGTCCGGCACGAGGCCACGCGCGACCAGCTTCAGCACGTGCTTCTCGTCGAGCACGCGCAGCTTGTACGACGGAGGCAGCGAATCGGCGAGCGCGGCCACGTCTCGATCGAGAAACGGGAAGCGTCCCTCGACGGAGTGCGCCATGAGCATGCGGTCGCCCTGCGACGAGAGGATGTAGCCGGACAGGAGTGTGCGGATTTCCAGGTACTGGTCCTGCGCGAGTGACGACCAACGCGGAAAGTCGTCGGGCAAATCTGCGAGCAGATCCCGCCGGACGTCGCAGCCAGCAGTGGCCGCCTGCTGCTCGGCGGAGAGGAGCCGGCCCAGCGCACGCGTCGCGCGCCACCGAACGTCATGGCCGAACCCAGCGTCACGCCAACCCTGGAGATCCTGGCCGAAGAACTGCTGCGCGAGCGCCCGCTGCGAGACCGGCGAGCGCGACAGATACGGATAGAGCCGCTCGAGCAGTCGAGGGCGGCGCGTCGATTCCGGCTGCCGCGCCCAGAAGCGCCGCACCTTGGCCTCCCGAAAGAGATCGTATCCGGCAAACAGCTCGTCGGCGCCCTCGCCCGTCAAGACGACCTTGATGCCGGCGTCGCGTGCCAGCTTCGAGAGGAAATACAGCGGCGCAGGCGCCGTGCGAAGAATCGGTCGTTCGGTGTGCTCGATAACGTCTGGGAAGAGCCGCGCAATGTCCCCGCGCGACACCAGCACTTCGCGATGGTCGCTGCCGAGATGCCGCGCCATCAGGCGCTGATAGCGTGTCTCGTCGTATTCGGTATCCTCGAAGCGCAGCGAGAACGTGCAGAACTTCTCACCCTTGGCTCTGAGACCGAGCGCCGCGACGAGCGAGCTGTCCAAGCCGCCCGAGAGATAGCTTCCCACCGGCACGTCCGCGCGCAGCATCCGGAGCTCTGTCGCCCGCTCGAGCGCCCCGCGAACGGCCTCCACGGCGTCATCTCGCGATCCGGAGAACTCGCCACCGCCCGAAACGGGGTACTGGGGCTCCACCGCCCAGGAGGTTGTCGCGCTGCCACGACGGTAAATGCGCGTGACACCAGGCTCCAGCTCGCTGATGCCGCGAAACACGGTTTGCGGCGCGATCGTCGTCCAGAACGTGAGCACCTGCTCGATGCCGAGCGGGTCGAGCTCGCGCGGTATCGTGCGGTCTGCCGCGAAGATGGCCTTGACCTCGCTGGCGAAATAGAGGCGACCGCGGTGCTCGCAGACGTACAACGGCCGCACGCCGAACGGATCGCGCGCCAGCACCAGCGCGCGATCGCGGCTGTCCCAGAGCGCAATAGCCCACTGACCATTGAAGCGCTCGAACGCCCGCGCCCCCCACGCCTCATAGGCGTGGACGATGACCTCGGTGTCGCTGCGCGTGCGGAACTGGTGTCCTAGTTGCCGCAGCTCGTCGCGAAGCTCGATGTAGTTGAAGATCTCGCCGTTGAAGACCACCCACAGCGTGCCGTCCTCGTTCGAAAGCGGCTGCTGCCCGGTGGCGAGATCGATGATCGAGAGCCGCGCGTGACCGAGACCCACGCTCTCGTCCCGGTAGATGCCGAGCTCGTCCGGACCGCGATGCCTGAGCATGCTCGCCATCTCGACGAGCTGCTCCGTCGACGATGGCGGCAGGTCGTCTCGAAACGTCGCGATGCCGGCGATTCCGCACATGGCTCAGTCCCTGCGCAGAGATGCCTCGCCGAGGTGTTGGGCCGACGC
>JBOGIN010000530.1:0-2374 GCA_050742275.1 Vicinamibacteraceae bacterium | reverse complement strand
CTGCTGAACCGTGCGTGCGTGTAGCCGAGCGACGTGAAGAGGTCGAGACCGGGCGCCGGTCTCGCGCTCACTTCGAGCTCGACGCCGCGACTCACTGCGCCACCGACGTTTGCGATATAGAACTGCGCAGGCACGGCGGGATCCGGCACGTTGAGCTGTAGGTCATCCCAGTCGATGAAGAACCCGGCGGCGTTCGCCGACAATCGCCCGTCGGCCCAGGCCGTCTTCACGCCGGTCTCGACATGCCACGCATGCTCTTCGCCGTACGCCTCACTGCCCGGAGGCGACGCCGGATTGAAGCCACCTGCCTTGAATCCACGGCCCACGGTGCCATAGAGCATCCGATCCGGCCGCAGGCGATACGTTACCGAGAGCTGCGGCGAGACGGTCGAAAAGCCTCTGTCGGCTGCGACCGATGTCGGCGGCACGATCGACGGCTCGGAGAACGTCTCGAGCATCGCTTGCTTCTTCTCGTAGTCGACGCGAGCCCCCGCGGTCACGTCGAGCCGGCGGTTCAGTGTCAAGGTGCCCTGGCCGAAGATGCCGAGACCGCGATCGTCGAGCCGCGCTCGCGGCGAGTACTGGCGCACCGCGACGGCGAGGGCAGGCGAGAGCACGAATGGCGCGAAGTCGTTCACCGCATCCTGATCGTAGTCTCGCGTGAAGAGGAACACCCCGGCCTGCCACTTCAAGAGCGCCTGATTGGACAATACGACGGGCCTCTCGTCGGCCGAGGCGAGCCGCAGCTCCTGCGTGACCTGAAGGTCCCGCTCCGTATTGTCCCGAGTGACGAATGGACCAGACGAGTAGTCCAGATCGGTGACGTCCTGCGTTGCCCACCGCACGAACCCGGTCGTCGTTGAAAAGACGATCCGGCTGCCGGTGCGGCGCGCGTGCACGGTCGTGGCGATGACATCGCGATCGGTCCTGCCTTCGAAATCACGCGAGGCATGGAAGGGCCGCTCGCGCAGCGCGGCGAGGTCGTGCAGCGCATAGTCGCCATCGCGCGCTCGTTCTCCGGCTACGATGACGCGGGCCTCCCACGCGTCGCTCGGCGTCCACAGCAGCTGCCCCTTGCCGGAGAACGCCGACCGGTTGTCGAGATCGCTGCCGGTCAGGTCGTTGACGGTCAAGCCGTCGCGTGACACTTGCGCGAAGGAGATGCCGGCACTCAGCCGGTCCCTCACGACCGGGCCGGATGTGCTTCCGCGCACGGTCCAGGCTCCATGGTTGCCGAAAGGGACCGACAGACGCCCTACCCAGGCGCTGCGGGACGGCCGGCTGGACGTGATGTTCACCAGGCCACCCAACGTGTTTCGGCCGAAGAGCGCGCTTTGCGGCCCACGAACCAGCTCGATCTGTTCGACGTCGAGCAGCTCGAGGCTCGACGAGTTCGCGCTGAGCTGCGGAACGCCGTCTACGTAAGTCGTGATGGCGGGGTTGTTCGGGCTCGAGCCGATCCCGCGGAAGCGCGGGTTGCTCAACTTCCGCGCCGTGAGGTCCGTGAAGAACGTGTTCGGGGCGTAAAGCGCGGCGTCACTGACGATACCAACGTGCGCATCCAGAATCGTGTCTCCGGCAACCGCCGTCACGCTCACCGGCAGCGCCTGCTTGTCTTCCGGCTCCTTCCGGGCCGTCACGGTCACGTCCGGCATCCGCACGCGCAGCGGCCGGTCTTGGGTGGGCTTCGTCTGGGGTGGCGCAGCCGTCTGCGCGAGCACGCCCTTCGCTGCGATCAGCAGCGTCAAGAGGAGGCAGCCAATGGCACGCGCCACGCGGTGGAACGTACGGGGAGACGACGTGGAGGCAGGGGTCGGCGCATCCGGCTGGGCCTGGACCATGTGCGCCGCCATGCCCATGTGTTACGTGCCAACGCTCCCACATGTTTCAGTCGGCGCGCTGCGGAGCGCCCCGCGGCCGCTCATCAGTGGGCGAGCAGCGGCAGGGCCCAACGCGCGCGATCGATGGTCAGCCGGCGGCGATGGAGCTCGCTGTAGAGAGCGAAGATGCGCGCCGTGACGAGCGGCCAATCGTAGCGCTCCGCCGTCGAGCGCGCGGCTGCGACCCGCACGACCCGCTCGGCCGGCGCTCGCAGCATCTTTTCGAGGACCGACGCGAGCCCGGGACCGCTTGGCTCGGCCAGCCATGCGTTGTCACCCGTCGCGTAACTCAGGACGCCCCCGGCATTCGGGACGACCACCGGCACGCCGGAGGCCATCGCCTCGAGCGGCCCAATACCGAACGGCTCGCGCGGGTTCGGGTGCACGAACGCGTCCGCGCTCGCATAGCAGGCGGCGAGCGCTCGCCGATCGGAGACGTGCCCGCAGAACAGCACGCGACCCGGCACGCGTGCCTGCGCCGCCGCGCGCAAGGC
>JBOGIN010000529.1:0-9497 GCA_050742275.1 Vicinamibacteraceae bacterium | reverse complement strand
GCGAACGGGTTCGTGCTCGCGGCAGTCGCGACGCTGGCGGTGGAGGCGCTGCGCGCCGTGTCCGAGTTGCTGACCACATATGAGCGCTTGAAGCGCTCCCCTGTCACGGATCATTCTCGGTCGCAGGCACCAACGCCTGCCGAGGAGGATAACTGTGACGAAGCTGCCGTTCGAGTGGCACCAACCACGCGAGGTCAAGGAAAGGGACGAGATCGCGCTCGAGACCGAAATGATCGAGCGCGTCGTCGCGCTGATGGCGAGCGCGCTGATCGCGGTCGTGCGCGGCACCGAGCACACAGAGGAGATCGCCGATGAACGGTGAGCCGAAGATCACACCCGAGCACCTGCGTCGCAGGGCCATCATCTACTTGCGGCAATCGTCGGAGGGTCAGGTCAGAAATAATCTTGAGAGTCAGCAGCTCCAGTACGCGCTGGCACACCGGGCGACGGGTCTGGGATTCGGCCAGGTCGAGATCCTCGATGTGGATCTGGGTGCGAGTGCCGCGGTGGCCGCGAAGCGCCGGGACGGGTTCGAGCGATTGTTGGGCGCGGTCGCCCTCCGCGAGGTGGGGCTGATCCTCAGTCGCGAGCTGTCGCGATTGGTGCGCACCGACAGAGACTTCTGCCAGCTGGTCGAGCTCTGTCAGCTGTTCGGGACGCTCGTCGGCGACGAACACACGATCTACGATGTCAGTCGGATGGACGATCAGTTGGTGCTCGGCATCAAGGCGACCATGAGTGTCGTCGAGCTCAACGTCCTCCGCATGCGGCTGCTGGAAGGCAAGGAGCACAAGGCGAAGCGGGGCGCGCTGTATCCACGGCTTCCGCCCGGCTACGTGTGGGATGCGACGAGGCAGGTCGCCAAGGACCCCAACCTGCGCGTGCAGGAAGCGATTCAGCTGATCTTCGCGAAGTTTCGCGAGACGCGGAGCCTGCGGCAAACGTTCAAATGGTTTCGCGACAACGACGTTGAGGTCCCGGTCACCCAGGCACGCGGCGGCACGCTGGTCGTCGGCTTCCAGCCGCCGCGGCTGACCTTCATCGCCGACGTGCTCCACAATCCGTTCTACGCGGGGGTGTACGCGTGGGGCCGCCATCCGGTGGAGGTGGTGTGGCGAGAGGGGCAACTGCGCAAGCGCCGGAAGCCGGTCGTGCCCCCTGAGCAGGCGCGGGTCTTCCTGCGCGACCACCACGAAGGGTACATTGACTGGCCGACCTTCGAGGAGCACCAACGCATGATCCAGCGCAATAACTTTCGCGCCGAGTCGGATCAGACAGCGGGCGCTGCGCGCGCCGGCAAAGGACTGCTGACCGGGCTGCTGCGGTGCGGGCAATGCGGGCGCAAGCTGCACGTCCGGTACTGGGGCAAGTCGGGCACGAGTGCGCGGTACGTGTGCCCGGGTGATTTCACCGCGGCTGGTGGGCGGTACTGCCTGGCGTTTGGGGGCGCGACGGTCGACCGTCGGTTCGAGGACGAGATGCTGCGGGTACTGTCACCGCTCGGGATCCGCGCAAGCATGGAGGCGATCGACCGTCTCAGTGGCGAACAGGACGACCAGCGTCAAGCGATTCAACGTCAGGTGCAGCAACTCGAGTACGACGCGGCGCGTGCGTTCGAGCAGTACAATGCCGTCGACGCGCGCAATCGACTGGTCGCGTCTGAGCTCGAGCGACGGTGGAACGCGACACTCGAGGAGCTCGCGCGTGTTCGCGCGCACCTGAACGCGCTCCAGGATCGACGCCAGCCCGTCACGGCGGAAGAGCGCCAGGCATTCGTCGCGTTCGGTGAGCGGTTCGCCGACGTCTGGCATCACGTGGCCTGCCCCATCGAGCTGAAGAAACAGATCGTCCGATCGGTCATCGAAGAGGTACTCGTCGACGAACATCCACCAGGCCGGCTCGCGTTTATCGTGCATTGGAAGGGCGGCAGCCATACGGCATTTGACATGGAGAAGGTGAGCCCCAAGACCGTCCACCGGACGGCTGATGCCGATCTCGAGGTCATTCGCAAGATGGTTCTGCGTTACGGCGATGACGCGATCGCCCGCGTGCTCAACAAGCTTGGACGGCGGACAGGCAAGGGCAAGCCCTGGAGCGAGATCGCCGTCAGGACGGCGCGCCGCAATCACGATATCGATGGATGTGCCCATTCGGTCGTTGATCCTGAAGTGCTGACGCTACAGGGGGCGGCGAGATACACCAAGACCAGTGACACGACGATCAAGAAACTGGTCGATGGCGGCGTCCTTCCGATGCGGCAGGTGGTGCCATTCGCCCCATGGGAGATCCAGCGCGCGGATCTCGATAGCGAGCGCGTCCGAGTCGTGCTCGACCGATTGAAGCAAACCGGACGCGTCGTGCTGGGGGATACGTCAGACACGCAGCCAGAACTCTTTCAATGATTCACGGCAGGTGATCATGCCAGGTATCGTACGCGGACGTTCAGATTGAGCGCCGCCCCAAACCGCTGAATGATCGCGACGGCGCCGCCACGACCCTCCTGGACACCCTGCCGGCGGGCGCGGCGACGCAGGAACCCCAGGATGGTGCGTACGGCGACACCCACAACGGCGCGGCACAGCGCGTGATCCCACGCCAGCACATAGCGGATCCGATGCGGCAGGCTCAGCACCCACTGGCGCACGGCCACCTGTGGGAACACGTGGTCGACCAGATGGGCCGCGCGCTCCGCCATGCGGCGACCGCCACAACTCGGACAGAAGCCCCGACCCTTACACGCGTACGGGACGAGGCGATCGAAGCCGCACGTCGAACAGTGAAACCGGGCGAACCCACCGGCGAGCCATCCGCAGCCGAGAAAGTCGCGAAACTCCTGTTCGACGAATCGAGGGAGGCCTTCCCCGTCGCGCAGACCGGCGGCCTGCGCCAGGAACGTCTCGACGTGATCGCGCACCACCTGATAGAGCACGCTGTGCGCCGGACTCCGCGGCTCGTAGCGTGTCGACGGCTGGCTCACCCGGCATCAGAAGGCGAGCTCTGTGCCAACACGAGGGGTGAGCGAATTCCGGCGGATTCTCCGTATCGAGTGGCTTCATGTGGTCCTCCCGTCGCATGTCGTGCGTACAGGCGCGCGCCGCTGATCGCAGAATCCGCACACACCGCGACCGTGCGTGGTGCGCTCGCATATCAGCAAGCGCTGCGGCTCGCCTATGCATCCAGCACCCGGAGACCACTGAGAGATCGAGCGGTGGACCCGTTCGGCACGACCTCCCTACATCAAGGGACAGCGGCATTCCCCGACGTCTGCATCGAGTACAGGCTCGACGGACGCGAGCGCGCGTATGCAGATCATCTCAGGCGTCACCGCCGCGCCGACGCGCTTCTACCACCAGGATACATGTCGAGCAGCCTTCCACTCGGTCAGTACGTGGTCTGCCAGAGTGTTCGCCCTTCACGCTCATGGTGAATGCTCTCCAATGGCTCCCGGACGGTCGTGACGGGGTCAGTACGTCCACGTCTTCTGCAGCCTGTGCATCGAAGGCGGCCACATCGAGCGGACCCGGAACGAGATGGGGGCTGATCTCGCGAACACGCTGCCCGTGTGGCGACGCCGTCTGACCACGTCTGCTGAAGACCATCACACTCGACACGCGCCTCCGACGCGCATCACGTGAATGCATCTCACTGTCGCGATTCGTCGCTACCCTGCCGCGTCGGTTCAAGACGATCTGGCACAGCTTCTGCGTTCGTCCGAAGGGCACAGCAAGAAGCACCCCTCACAGCCGAAGCGATTGAACATGGTCGCAGCCGATCCTGCACCGCCCGAGATGACCTGAGGCTCCCCGAGGCAACCGCATACAACGACCACGCGCCCGTTGTTCCGGTGCGCCTACGATCGTCAGGGTCATGCCGCCGGCCACTGCCGCGTCTCCTACCGGGATCCGAAGGGGATTGAACACTCCGCGACGGTCGCCGCGGCATCGCTTTACGAGGCGACCCTAGCGGCGCTCGTCGAGCGACGCGCCCACATTTCGCTTGCGGGGAAGCAGGTCTCTGTGGTGCGGGTGGAAATCCTCCAGCCGGCGGTAAGTCGCACCGTTCCCTTGTGAGCGATCGAACGGGCACTCAACCGGCGCGCTGGCTCGTCGGAGGAAACGATCCCGCGCAAGCGCCTCCGCAAGCTCCTTGGAGACGCTGAAGCGGGGATACCCCGACTGGCGGGACGTCTAGCGCTTCAACCGCCGATAGCGTGGGCGCTCGACAGCAGCGTACGTGACGACTCGATCGATGTGATCAATGAGAACCAGGAGACCTCGTCGAGAGCGACGATTTCCCGTCACTCTGCATTCGGCGGCGTTCTGTCAGTACCCGGGGACGGGCCGCGAAATCCGACCGTGGCCGTTGGTCGTGATTGGCGAGATTTGCCAGCTTCCACCTCTTCGCGGATCTCCGCGATATCGCGACGCAAGTGGTCTATGTCGTGGAGGAAATCGGCGTGCGTCTGGATCATCACCGCCTGAGTCTGTGCGAGCTTGGCTTGGGCCTCAATCAATGAAGTGATTGCAGTTTCGAGTCGGTCGTGTTCGCTCATCGTCATCCTCGGCCCGTTGGGTCGTCATGCGCGCCCGGAGATACCTGACGGCTTCCCATATGCGGGCTAGATCGAGGCGCCGCCTCCTCGCGCTCTTGTCGTAGGCGGCGACCTGCTCCAGCAGTTCATCCGGGTCCATCTCCAGCGCGCGTGCCAGCGCACCCAGAGCGCTGAAGTTGGGATCGATGTTGCCGCGTTCAAGTTCCTTCACGTATTCATAGGACAGGCCGCAGCGCCGGGCGAGCTCCGGTCGCGAGAGGCCGCGCGCTTTGCGACACGTGCGAACGACTCGACCGAAACTCCGCACCATCGCCGTTTGCTTCATCGTGACGCCACTCCCTCGCCAGCAGCCCGCACCGGATCTCCTACGCCCGCGCGAGAGCCCGGTGAATGTCGGCCCAACGCTCACACTCCACGCGCCGGCCAGCGTCATCGATGTCGAGCTCGATTCCGTCTAGGCGTCGCCGAATGTGACACTGGACAACGCCTTGCCGGCCAACAAGCCATCGGATGAGTGTTGCAGAAACGTCGCCACCAACACTGCCAATGATCCCCACACGGCATGTGGAACTTGCCACTTTTCGCTTTGCTCTTTCGAGGAAAGCGCAAGCCTCGTACCCTCATTGTTTGCGTGCCGGGCCCTTGGCACTGGACGCTGCGTACCAGCCCTTCTCTTCGAGCCGCCGCCGCGCGACGTCGGCGTCGTGATCTGCGCCATCTCTCTGACGATAGACATGGCCCCATCGGAACACGTGGTCACTCAGGATACGAAGCTCGTAGCCGAGAGGGTGTGTCCACAACTCGGCGCGTGCACTGTTTTCCTCCAGCGCAAGCGTCCAGTAGATCTCAAGCGGACCGCTCATCATCGTGCCGAACCTCCGGGGATATCGAGGGGCGAATCGTGTGCTGCAGCAGTTTCGGGACGGCCTCGCCGGACGGGGCCCGGATCCGTCACGCATAGAGCGTGGCGGCGACTAGCATCAAAATACGTCCCTCCTTGACGCCCACCTGCGCCAATTGGCGCGTTCGCTACCGCCATGCCCGCCTGCTTACTGGGAATCCTCGTGGCGTCATCGCGTTCGCAAATCGGACACTCCAGTTAACTGGGGCCCTGCGCGACCATCCAGTCGACATAGATCGCAAGCTTTTCCAAGTCTTCCTTCAGCCGCACCCAGTCTCGAAACTCAAGGGGCGGGTCCACTTCGTCTGGTGATTCGTCTACCATCCGGAGCAGCTCCGACGCATCTATGCGTAACCCCTGTGCGAGGCGCTCAAGGGCGTTGACACTCGCCTCCACCTTGGCTTGCTCAATGTGGTCGAGGTGTTTCACCGATAGACCAGAACGTCGGCCGAGCTCCGCCTGCGACAAACCGAGTTCTTCGCGCCTACGCCGGACAAAGCGCCCCAAGTGCTGATCATGAACGTGAAGGGGCAGATTCGATTCGTCTGGCGCTGCTTCGACCAGCTCGAACAGCTCCGACATCTTCATCCCAAAGCCCCGCGCAAGGCACTCGAGGCCACTGACGCTCGACTCCACTTGGGCCCGTTCAATCTTGCAGAGATGTTTCCACGAGACGCCACAAAGTCGGGCGAACTGCACCTGCGACAAACCGAGCGCCCTGCGCCTGCGGCGGACGGCGTGTCCCAGGTTCTGAATCAGTGCGTCTGAGCGCTTCATGAGCTTCGTTGACGACCGCAGCGCAATCATTCCTGCGACACGCCTCGGCAACTTGTGCCCTCAGGAACCTACGATGGCGCTGCGGTGAACTTGTGTTCCACCAGCATTCGCTCGGCGGCATCCGTCATCCGTCTCCGTAGAAGCCACGAGGCGAGCGTCGAGTCTCACAGGAGCTGGTGTCAGCGCTGTGGCCGTCCCGGGACATCGGGCGCTCGCGTGGCCAGCGACGCCCGCCCCCACACGGTCCGGTCCAATGCGGCCTCGATCGCCTCCAGGTCCTTGAGCGTCGGTTCTACGCAGCTTAGGAGGCCATACATGATGAGGCTGTCGCGACTCGATCTCAGCCCGAGCAGACTCTGGAGCAGCTGGAGCCGAGAATACGCAGCCACCAGACGCTCTTCGACCGTGGGCGCGCCTTCTTCGAGTTCCAGGGTCGGTGTCATCGCGGTGTCTCGTAGGCTCCAGCGTTGACGGCCTCTACAAAGTCATCAATGTCTGTCCAACTGCGCGAAGGTAATACCGAACGCCAACCCGGCAAGAAAGTACGCCTCGTCCGATACCACCTGGACATGGGTGGCCGCCGATTGGATGGCGTCTCGTCTCTCTAGCGGTTCGATCGACTCTGTCGCCTGCCGAAACTCTCGCCGGGCCTCAGTGGACCCTAAATGCTTGCGTGCAACCTGCTCGACGGTCTTGAAAAGGTCGTACTGGTCAGCAGGGAGGACGCCTTGGGTCGGAATGGCAACGAGCGCGTAGCGGCCGTACGCCGTGAGTGCTTGGGCGGCATCGGGCCTCTGACGGTTCGCAGCGCGGATGAGACGAATGAGGAGCGGTGGAAGCGATCCTGTCACTCTCTTGCCGCCACGTCGCGACATGGGTGTCCTCTCTCTACAGAAGCGCGCCAATCGAGATGGGGCGCGGTTGGATATCCAAGGCTTTCGACGTAATCCATCAGCCAGCGTCGTTCACAGTTCGACCCCTCCGGCGTGCTTTCGTACGCCGGGCGATCGACTTCAGCGTGACGCCCTTTCTTTCGAGCCAGGCCTTGACGGCTGGGTGGATCTGGTCCCTTCACGAATCCCATCGCGTGCGTGTACGAGACGAAGGCCGTCGCGCAGCTCCTTGCTGATCCTGAAGGTGTATCGACGACATGCGGTGGTGGAAACGAGCCAGGATCCACGCATCGGTTTACGAAGCGTCGCCATGTTCGTCCCCATTTCTGGCTGGGTCGCATCGCGACTGGGCACCTTCAGCGACCAGATTCTCTGAAGGGAACTGAATCAGCGCGCCACGGCGGACACGCCCGCCAGGAGCGACCGGCTGGTTGCTGGAGAGCATCGCTGCTTGGCCATGTCCCCGGCTTCGTCGCCCTTGAGGTGAATCGAAAAACCCAATGAGCGTCAGCACGCGCGCGGCGAGGTCCGGGTAGGCGGCGAGGTGCGGCCACAGGATCTCCAGGGCGCGCTCGATGGACGCGTGGTCGTGTCGATACGCGCCTTCCGACACTGCCCGAACGGCGTACCGGCCGACACGAAACGCCGCCACGGCATAGCACTTGGTGTAGCGCTCTGCGGCAGTGGTGACATGGGCGATCCGCTTGTCCACGGCGCGGTATCCGCTGAGCGTCGACACCGAACGACGTACCTCCTCGCGGAGCTCGGCGAGAACTGCCTTGAAGTCATCCCGCGGGGCCTTGCACGTCGCCGTGACGTCCGCCCAGTCGCAGCTGAGCCGACTGCGCAACAGGGAGCCGACCGGAAGCTGCGCTTCGTACCTGGCCAACTTGTTTCGGTAGGCGGCACTCCGCCGCCGGGCAACCGGCCGGTGGTAGTCCGCGAACCAGTCGGCGAAGCGCAGAAATGCTTGCTGCTGCTGGTCGCTCAGACGGGACCAGATATTGGCGAGCGCGTGGTCGCGCACGTCCACGTACACGGGGGACATCGTCGGCCTCCGTTCATGGCCGACGGGTCTGCTCGCCAGGAAGGGTCGGAGGATAAAATGCGAGCAGGTCCGCCGGCAGCCTCGGTCTGCTGACGGGCTCAGGACCGTCTGCGTGTTCCAGCACGCGGGCGGTCCGCTTCCTTCACGCGGATCCCTTTGGCCTCGAGATAGGCTCGGATCGCGCGCCTGACGGATTCCGAGACGGGCGTGCCGTCCCGAACCCGCAGCTCTTCCAGACCCCTGAGCAGCTCTTCGTCAATGCGAAAGGACGTAAAGCGCTTCGGGGACAATGGAACCATTGTATGAACATGTGTGAACGGTGTCAAGCGGATTGTGAGGGGATTGTGAGAAGGTTGTGAGAAGCCAGCGATAGCGATCGCCGGAGAGCGATCGATGGAGTCACATTACACGTGGGTCACGGTCCGTGATTCGGGAGTGTGCCCGCGGACTCTCAGACCGACTTGACACCGAGCATCTTCAGCAGCTCGGCGGTCGTGTGCCATTCCACGCCGGCATCCTCGAAGTCGTTATCGTTCGACCAGACGGGGATCTTCAAGTGCAAGGCCAGCGCGAGGACGTCAACGTCGTCGGGATCTCGCTCACTGATGCGGCGCTCGGACTCCGGCAGACGAGATGCGTAATCAGACCGTTCGACGACAGTCACGGGAAGGGCCGCGAGGGAGAGGAGGAGTGTGTCCAGTTGAAGGCGCTTCTTCTTCGCGAGAGGAGGGAGGTATTCCAAGACCTCATCGTACGCCGCACGGGGAGTGAAGACCTGCTCGACCTGCTCGTGCCGGAGCGCCAGAGCCGCGCGCCCGCCGATGACTGCGGAGAGAAGGACGTTAGCGTCGGCGACGAGCTGCACGGCGCTTCTTCCGCGACGCCTCGAAGTCTTCCAGCACGTCGTCTTCGGAAATTCTCCGTCGCTTGAGCTGGCGGGCGACGTCGCTGCTCAGGATGTCGTACAGCTCTCGCTTGAGCTCTATGGGGAGGGTCAGCTCGGGTCGAGGAAAGAAGATGCCGGCGAGGCGTCCTCGGCGCGTGACCAGGATCGGCGTCTTCGACCGCAAAATGCCAGCTGTCTTGTCGCGAAACTCTTGGACGGTGCTGATCCTCATGTCGCAATCGCTCCTTTGGTCATTATACGTCCAGCCCGAGGCCGCCTGCGGCGCACTGCGAGATCCGGGCATTGCGAGATGGTTGTGGGACAGGGGGTTGAGAGATCCTTGCAGCGGCCCTGTACCCGTGCTACCTTGCAGCCATCGCTGAACGGCCGATGCCAGAGAGTTCGCATGAGCACGCAGTCGGTGGCGGACTGGTTGCAGC
>JBOGIN010000528.1:0-5737 GCA_050742275.1 Vicinamibacteraceae bacterium | reverse complement strand
CGACAAAGACGCCCGCATCTACGGGATGATCACCAACATCGACGACAACGTGGGGCGTCTCGTCACGGCGCTCGAGCGCCTCGGTGACGCCGAGCACACCGTGCTCATCTTCATGACCGACAATGGGCCGACGACGCGGAGGTACGCCGCCGGTCTGCGAGCGCAGAAGGCCAGCGTCTACGAGGGGGGCATCCGTGCGCCGTTCTTCCTACGCTGGCCTGCGCGGCTCGAGCCCCGCAAGGTCGACGTGATTGCGGCGCACATCGACGTTGCGCCGACGCTCCTGGATGTGGCGCAGGTGCGGAAGCCTGCGACCGTGCAGTTCGACGGCCGTAGTGTGATGCCGCTCCTCGAGGGGCGCACGAACGACTGGCCCGAGCGCACGCTGTACATTCAGAGCCATCGTGGCGATGAGCCGCAGCCGAATCGTGCGTTCGCAGCGGTATCACAGCGCTGGAAGCTGACGCAGCCCCTGAGCTTCGGCGAGCCGCCGCCGGCGAACGCCCCGCTGGAGCTCTACGACCTCGAAGCCGATCCGGCGGAGGCGCGCGACGTCGCCAGCGATCACGCCGCGGTCGTCGAGCGAATGAAGCAGGGGTACGCGAAATGGTTCGAGGATGTGTCTTCTACGCGGGGCTTTGCACCGCCGAAGATCCACCTCGGGACCGCTCACGAAAATCCTGTCTGGCTCACGCGGCAGGACTGGCGTGTCGTCGGCGAAGACGGCTGGAGCGACGGCAGCCTCGGCTACTGGGAGGTCGACGTCAGGACGCCCGGCCGCTACGATATCCGCTTCCACTTCGCCGCGCAGGAAACCCCGGGCCGGGCGGAGCTCGAGTTGGGCCATGCCAAGCGCAGAATCGCATTCCGACGAGGAGATCGGGAGATCGCGTTCGAAGACGTCGAGCTCGCCGCCGGACCAGCGACGCTCGAGGCGCGCCTGAGGCGTGGCGACAATATCGAGGGAGTGCGGTTCGTGGAAGTGCGAAAGTAGGCAGGACCGCCGCGGTCGAGTCTATCTACGTAGCGTCTCGATCACCTCGGCGAGCAGGCGCACGCCGTCACGAATCTCCCGCTCCGTCAGGCACGCGTAGCCCAGGAGCAGCCCGGCGGTGGCTGGCGGCTCCAGGTAATGCGGCGCGACCGCATAGATCCCCAGTCCACGGTCCGCTGCGCGCGCGATGAGGTCGTGCATACGCGCGGCGGGCGTGCCGCGCAGCCAGACCACCATGTGTATGCCGGCGTTCTCGCCGACGATCTCGACGCAATCCCCCAGGAGCTCGCGAAAGCTCTCGAGCATGGCGGCGCGACGCGAGGCATTCCGCGCTCGCGCCCGGCGCACGTGGCGCTCGAAGTGCCCTTCGATGATGAAGTCCGCCAGCACTTCCTGCTCGAACGTCGGCGCGTGGCGATCCATCAGGAACTTGAGCGCCGCCAGCGCCGGCACGATCGGCGCCGGCACGATCAGGTAGCCCAGGCGCAACGACGGAAAGAGCACCTTCGACAGCGTGCCGATGTAGATGACGCGGCCGGCTGAATCGAGGCCTTGAATGGCCTCCACCGGCCGGCCGTCGTACCAGAACTCGCTGTCGTAGTCGTCCTCCACGACCCAGACACCCGCTTCGTCTGCCCATCGCAGGAGCTCGAGCCGCCGGACGAGCGGCAGCACGCCCCCGAGCGGGAACTGGTGTGAGGGTGTGACGTACGCGAGCGCGACGGCCTTGCCGCGCGGCAGGTGAGAGACATCGATGCCGTGCTCGTCGACCCGCACTGGAAGCAGCCTCGCGCCGGCGGCCGCAAACACCTGGCGTGCCGACAGGTAGGAAGGCTCTTCGATGGCGACCTTGGCGCCGCGGTCGATCAAGAGGCGCGCGACGAGATCCAGCGCCTGCTGCGAGCCGTTGACGATGATGACCTGTTCGGGGGTGGCTGCGACGCCGCGCGCACGTCTCACGTAGTCTGCGATTGCCTCGCACAGCGGAAGGAATCCAAGCGCACGTCCGTACCGCAGCGTATTGATCGACATGCTCTGGGCGCGCCGGGCAACGAGCCGGCTCCAGGTCTGCTGTGGAAATTCAGCAACGGCGGGCACCCCGTATCGAAAGTCATATCGGAGGCCCGCCCGTGGCGGACGGCCGACGGCCGGCAGCGGCGCGAGCGCCAACACGCGGTCGGCGTGCGCCGACAACCGCGGACGTGTCCCGGCGACCGTGGTTTTCTCGCCGCGTGGAGGCGGCACCAGGAGCGGATCGGGGGGCGTCGACGAGACGAACGTGCCCGAGCCGCCTCTGCCGTCGGCGTACCCCTCGTCGACGAGCTGCGCGAACGCCGCGAGGACAACGTTTCGCGATAGTCCGAGGTCGCGCGCGAGCGCGCGAGTCGACGGCAGCCGTGAGCCGGGTGCGAAGCGTCCCTCGAGAATCGACGCCCGAAGACCTCGATAGAGGCGCTGGTTGAGCCGTCCATCACCGTCGAGTCGCACGAGCATGCGCTACTACTGGTACCAGAAAACCGGCGCGAAGTGGATCCCGCGATCGCAGGTGCTGTCATCTAGAATCGGCCCGCCAGCAGATGGAGGGTTTTCAATGAATATCTCGACGGGATTGGGAATGACGCTGCTCTTCGTGGGAACGGGGCCGGTCGCTGCGAGCGCCCAGCAAGCCACTGACCGTTCGACCTGCAAAGCAATCCATGCCGTCATGCTCGAGGAGCAGACCACTGCCTGCAAGCCGGAGCACGATTCCTGCTTCGTTGGCGAGGTGGCCGGCAACCACGGCCTGCGCGGAACGACATACTTTCGAGCCGACGGGGGAGGGTCGCCCCCGACCACGTCGCCCGACTTCAGCCCATACAGCGGCGAGTTCGAGTACCACACGAGCCGCGGGACGCTGATCATGCGCGAGACCGGCATCGTGAACACGACCCAGGGCAACCTCGAGAGCGGCGCGGTCACGGCGTTTCAGAAGATCGTCGACGCCACCGGTGATTGGGAGGGAACGACCGGCTACTTCTTCGTGAACGGCTTCAGTCGCGAGGGCCACGTCGAAACGCGGGTCAGCGGACAGGTCTGCCCGCCCTGAGCGTCGATCGGCGTGGAGATCTCCGGCTCGTGGCACTATACTGCGGGCACTTGGAGGTCTCTGAGCTGTGTCAACTCTTTCTCGCCGCGAGCTCGTGCAATTGGTCGGCGGGCTGACGGCCGCGCACGCGGTCGGGCTCGACGCACAGACACCCGCTCCTTCGGACTACATCGGTCCGCTGACCGGCGTGACGAAGGGCATCGATGACCGCCGATTCGATCCGGTCGCGTACACGCGCGATCTGTACGCGGCCGCACCGCGGCGGCTCCGATTTCAAGCGCGTACGCGCGGTGAAGCCGAGAAGTGGCAGAACGCCCTCCGTGCGAAGCTGACCGAGCTCGTTGGAGGCTTGCCGACGGAGCGCCCGCCGCTTCGCCCGGTGACGCTCGAGACACGCACGTTTCCCGGCTACGGGCGCGAGAAGATCGTGTTCGACAGCCGGCCCGGCGTCAGCGTGCTCGCGTATCTCCTGCTTCCGGAGAAGGCGCGTTCGCCAGCAGCGGTCATGATCTGCGTGCCCGGCCACGGTCGCGGCGTAGACGACATCGTCGGCATCGACGAGCAGGGACGCGACCGGACCGACAAGGCGGGCTATCAGCACGACTTTGCCATTCAGGTCGCCGAAGCCGGCATGGCGGCCCTTGCGATCGAGCCCATGGGCTTCGGCTGCCGCCGGGACCCCATCAACGCTCGCGAAGGGCTCGGTCAAAAGGCATGCGACCCCGTGGCGGGGGGCGCTCTGTTGCTCGGTCAGACGATGATCGGCTGGCGCGTGTGGGACGTCATGCGGACGCTCGATTACATCGAGACCCGCCCCGAGCTGGATAAGGGCCGCGTCGGCTGCATGGGGATCTCGGGGGGCGGCACGGTCACGCTGTTCTCGACGGCGCTCGATCGGCGCCTCCGCGTCGCTCTGGTGAGCGGCTACCTGAACACGTTTCGCGACAGCATCGGGAGCCTCGCTCACTGCATCGACAACTACGTGCCGGGCATTCTGACCTGGGCCGAGATGTACGACGTCGGGGGGCTCATCGCGCCACGGCCGCTATTCGTGGAATCGGGGGAGAGAGACGACATCTTCCCGGTTCGCGCGAGCATCGAGAGCTTCAACGAGGTCCGAAAGATCTACGGCGTCTTTGGAGCGCAGGATCGCGTTGAGCAGGAGGTCTTTCCAGACGAGCATGCCTTCTGGGGCAAGCGCGGCATCCCGTTCCTGGCGCGCCAGCTGAACGTCTGAGCAACGTTGCCTCGGCGCTCGCTCTCCGGTCCTGCCGGTTACCGACTCGCTCGATAGATCACGATTCCGTGACGAATCGTGTATCGGACCGCAGCAAATGCGCGGACGTTCTCGGAGGGATCTTCGCTGAGAACGGTGAGGTCGGCGGCGAAACCGGTCGCAATGCGGCCCAGTCGCTTCGCGTCTCCAAATCGCTTGGCTGGCACCGTGGTGAGAGAAGCAAGAATCTGGGAAGCGCTCATGCCGGCCTTGGCCATGAGCGCGTACTCGTCGCCAGGATCGTAATCATCCACATAGCCCACGTCTGTCCCAAACAGGACCTCTCCACCCACGGCACGCCATGCGCGAAGCTGGTCGACACCGCGTCGAGCAAACTGCTCGAGCTCCGAGATGCGGTCGTGACGCAGCTCGTGCCGCCACAGCTTCAGCGTAGGGATCACGGCAACTTCCGCCTCCTTCATCTCCGCGATGATGGCCTCATCCCATGGGCCCGCTTGGGGCGTCGTGTGCACCAGGATGTCCGCTCCGCCTCGCACTGCAGCAAGGAGGCCCTCGCGGTTGGAGGGATGAGCGAACACAGGTCTGTGCCGGCGATGGGCTTCATCGGCGGCGGCTCGAATCACGCTCTCGGGAAGCGAGACAATAGGTGGCGCCCACGTGGCTGCGTACAGCTTGATGCCGTCGGTGCCCGCGTCGAGATGCTTTCGCGCGGCCGTAAGCGCTTCCGCGGCGTCGGCGACCTCGGGCATGGTGACCCTCATCGACCCTGTGACGTCCAGGATCAACTCGGGTGGCGCCGCGCCCTTCGGAAACAGAATTTCGCCCGTCGAGCGAATGCGCGGGCCTGGGATCTCGCCTGACTCGATACGGTCGCGAAGGCGTCGCGTATTGTCCCACATCGAGCCGGTATCGAACACGCTCGTGAAGCCATACTGCACGAGCATCGCCTCGAGCTGTTCCCTGAGCTCCGCCGTCGGGATCTTCGACGCATCTGCCCATTTCCGCTCGGTGAAGTGGACGTGGCTGTTCCAGAGCCCCGCAACGACCGTCAGGCCGGAACAGTCGAGAATCTCAGTTCCTTCTGGGATGGCGACGGTTGCGCGTGGACCCACCGCGGTGATCTTGCCCTGCTTGGCGAGGATGACGCCATTCGGTATCGGATCTTCCATCGGGCTGATGTAGATCCTGCCGCCAACGAGAGCCATTGCCCGTTGCGGCGTCGAATCGACCTGATTGGCGAAAGGGCTTTCGAAGAGCAGGAGAACGACGAGCACAAGAGCGGTTGTGAACACCGGCCTGGCTCGCAGGGGCGTCTGGACTCCGCCTCGGCTCTGCATGTCTTGTCTATACGAGTTCGTTTCCGGATGAGTTCTTGCGGACCGCGACCTTCGGCCGCGCTCCCCGACGCTCACCTGGCGCA
>JBOGIN010000527.1:0-2124 GCA_050742275.1 Vicinamibacteraceae bacterium | reverse complement strand
CGGAAGTCAGACTTGTCTCGCCGAAGCCCAGAGGCGAAGGCGGAAGCTATTATAACGAGATGACTCCGCCCGTGCCCACGATATCTTGGGGTTCCCCTTCAGGATACCGCAGCCTGTTGGCACTTCTCGCCCTGCTAACAGCCGGGCTCGCTGCCGTCTCCCCTGTTACGGACGGGCTGCATGCGCGTGCGCAGGCGAAACCTGACCCCTCGCAGGACCCGCAAGAACCGGCGGAGACCGTTGAGGTCCTCTTTCCGCTCCGGACGGCCTGGCGCGCCGACCTCGCGGAGCAAGTGGTTGCACCTGCGGGCGTGGACGCGGGCCGCGCCTATGTCCCGTTGCAGTCGGGCGCCCTTGCGGCGCTCGCGCTGACCGACGGAAAGGTGGTCTGGAAGGCCCGGCATCCGACGAGGCTGACGCCGGTCTCCAATGGGAAGCTCGTGTTCGCCGCGAGCAAGGACGCGGTTGAAGGCATCTCGGTGGCAAGCGGGGACACGCGCTGGCGCACGCCAATCCCCGGCGCGCCGGCGGCCGCGATGGTCGAGCGCGCCGGATGGCTCATCGTGCCGCTCGCCAGCGGCGACCTGCTGGCGCTGCGTTCCGCGGACGGCAAGATTGTCTGGCGCAAGGCGCTTGGCGCGAAGGCCGCGAGTCAGCCGGCCATCGACGGCGAGCGGGTGTACGTGCCGTTGGACGATGCGCGCGTGGTGGCGGCCGATATCTTCTCCGGCGACGTCGTCTGGACGCGCACGCTGAGTGGTCCCGTGGTGGGCATGTTCGTCTATGCGGAGCTGATCTACGTCTCGGCGCTGGACAACTTTCTCTATTGTCTCGACGATCGCAGCGGTGAGGTCGACTGGCGCTGGCGCACGGGGGCGGATCTCGTCGGCCGCGCGGACGCGCTGGGCGCGCGCGTGGTGTTCGTCTCGCTCGACACGGTTCTCCGCGCGCACGACTGGCTGAACGGTGCACAGCGCTGGCGAACGCCCCTACCCTGGCGCCCACACTTCGGTCCGCAGATCGTCGGAACCACCGTCGTCATGTCCGGTTCACCTCCCGAGGTGCGCGGCTATGACCTAGAGAACGGCAAGGAGATCGGCCGTCTCAGTTTCGCCTCGAGCGACGTCGAGAAGCTTCAGGGTCCAGTGATCGTGGTCCCGCCGACCCGGTCCGGCGGCACGCGTCTCGTTGCGGTCAGTGAAGAGGGCAAGGTTTACGGCTTGGCGCCTGAAACGCCAGCTGTTGCCAAGGAGAACCAACCGGCTCCCAGGTAGGAACGCTTCACCCAAGCGTGGGATGCCGCGTCCGATGAACGCGCTCTACTCCGACCGGAGTGCGATTATCGGGTCGAGCTTGATTGCCCTCCTGGCCGGCAGGTAGCTCGCGACCAGTGCCAGAACGAGGAGCAGCACGCCCCCGAGTCCGATCATGATGGAATTGAATCCGCTCACGCCGTAGAGCAGGCTCGACATCAGCCGCGTTGCCGCGACCGCCGCGATTACGCCCAGCCCCACACCGATGAGCGCGAGCTTCACGCCCTTGCCGGCGACGAGCAAGAGGATGTCGCGTGGCTGGGCACCGAGCGCGATGCGCACGCCGATCTCCGGTATGTGCTGCACGACAAAGTAAGCAATCACACCATAGATACCGACGACAGCAAGCAGCAGCGCGAAGGCAGCAAATGCGATGAGCAGCGTGGTCCCGACACGTCGCGCCGCTACCTCCTGGTCCAGGACGTTGTTGAGCGTGCCGACATCGGAAATCGGTTGCGTGGGGTCCACGGCGTGAATCTCATGCTTGATCGAGGCAACAAAGTCCATCGGGTCTCCGACCGTACGAACGACGAGGTCGCGTGGCGCAAACCATGGGTGAGCGTCGAACTGCCGGTAGGGCACGTACATCTCCGCTTTCACGGGAGCATCGAGCCCCAACTGACGAACGTCACCAACTACGCCAACGATGGTGAGCCGGTCCGCCGTCTGTGACCTTAAAGCGTTTTCCGACCACGTCCTCGCCTGGCCAGTATTGCCGCGCCATCATTTCGTTGACGATCGCCACCGGTCGCGTCCCCTTTGCATCACGGGCAACGAAGTATCGACCGCGTCGCAGCGGGATGCCCATGGT
>JBOGIN010000526.1:0-2627 GCA_050742275.1 Vicinamibacteraceae bacterium | reverse complement strand
GCTCAACGACGCCTTCAATCACTTCTTCTTCCACTACACGGCCACCGCGCTCCTGGTCGTGGAGACCTCAGAGCTCGACCTCGAATGGGATGACGAGACGGTGGACGACCTCCTGAAGCAGATCGAGAGCGTGAACGCCGGGACGCGATATTACGTGCCCAGAGCGATGTAGGCGTCAAGGGATCAGGGGTCAGGGGTCAGCAGGTGCAAGGCGCAAGGTGTCAGGCTGACGCCTAATCCCTGATCCCTACTGACGCCTGTCCCCTGACGCCTGCTGATCCCTGACCCCTGATCCCTGACGCCTTGAATTTGCTAAGCTGTTCCAGACATGGCATGGTTCAAGCGCGAGCGAAAACCCATTGCGCCACCGGATCGCGCGAGCCGTGTGCCGGAGGGGCTATGGGTGAAGTGTCCCAGTTGCGCGCAGGCGCTCTACCACAAAAACCTCACGGCCAATCTCCACGTCTGCCCCAAATGTGATCATCATTTCCGGCTGGGCGCGGTCGACCGGCTGCGGGCGCTGCTGGACGAGGAGCAGTGGATCGAGCACGATGCTGGGCTGCGCTCGACCGATCCTCTGAGCTTCATCGATACCAAGCCTTACACGCAACGGCTGAAGGCGGCCGGCGAGGCCACGGGGCAGAAGGACGCGGTGGTCTGCGTGACGGGTCGCATCGAGGGCGTCGACGTGGAGATCGCCGCGATGGAGTACAGCTTCATCGGCGGCAGCATGGGCGTTGTGGTCGGCGAGAAGATTACGCGGGCCGTCGAGCGGGCTCTCGCATCGCGCCGACCGTTGATTGTCGTCTCCTGCTCGGGAGGCGCTCGCATGATGGAGGGAACGCTCTCGCTCATGCAGATGGCCAAGATCAGCGCGGCGCTGGCGCGCTTGGATCGTGCGCGAATCCCCTACGTCTCCGTGCTCACGGATCCCACGACCGGCGGCGTTACCGCAAGCTTTGCCATGCTCGGCGACTTGAACATCGCAGAGCCGAAGGCGCTCATCGGGTTCGCGGGACCGCGCGTGATCGAGCAGACCATCCGGCAGAAGCTGCCCGAGGGCTTTCAGACGAGCGAGTTCCTCCTCGAGCATGGCTTCGTGGACATGGTCGTGGACCGCCGCGAGCTGAAGAGGACCATCGCGAGGACACTGCACTTCATGAGGGCTCCTGAGGCGGCGACACCATCACCGCTCGAAACAGATACGACCGCCGAGCCTGTCGAGCCTCAGCCTGAGAACACACCAGCGCCGCACTAGCGTCGCGATGCCATGTCGCCTTTCGAACGTCTCGCGCGGCTCGAACAGTTTGGCATCAAGTTCGGGCTCGAGAACATGCGCACGCTGTGCGCAGCGCTGGATCACCCGGAGCAGGAATTTCGCTCCTTGCTGGTTGCGGGTACGAACGGCAAGGGGTCGGTAACGGCGATGGTCGCGGCGGCGCTTCGCGCTGCTGGCTACCGGTCCGCGCGTTACACGTCTCCCCACCTCGTGCGCCTCGCGGAGCGCTTCGTCGTTGACGGCGAGATGGTGGACGAGGAGAGGCTGGCCAGCGTCCTCGAGCGCGTCCTCGATATCGAAGCAGCCTGTCGCCACGACAGACGGCTGGAAACACCCGCAACGCACTTCGAGGTGGCGACGGCCATCGCCTTCGAGCTTTTTCGCGAAACTGGCGTCGACATTGCGGTGCTGGAGGTTGGATTGGGTGGCCGCTTCGACGCCACGAACGTCGCGCCGGCCCTCGCGGGCGTCATCACAACCATCGATTTCGATCACACCAGATTCCTCGGGCGCACGATCCCGGAGATTACCGCCGAAAAAGCAGGCATCGTCAAGCGGGGCATGAGCGTCGTCACCGGTGAGCGCAAGCCGGAGGCGCTCCGGGTGCTCGAGGACGCGTGCCGCGCTCAGGACGCAGCGCTGGTGCGAGCCGATCGAGATACCGACGCGCACGTGACGCTCACCGCGGGTGAGACGACCCTCCGCCTCCGGACGCCGGTTCGCGAGTACGGCCCTCTACGACTCGCCCTCCGAGGCGCGCATCAAGCCGTGAACGCGATGGTCGCTGTTCGTCTCCTGGAAACATTGGCGGCGCACGGCATCGACGTTCCCGCGCACGCCATTGTCACGGCACTTTCCGCGACACACTGGCCGGGGCGTCTGCAACGTCTCCGGCTGGACAACGGCCGCGAGCTCGTCCTCGACGGTGCACACAACCCCGCCGGGGCGGCCGCATTGGCAGCATGGTTGCGGGCAACGTTCCCAGGCAACCGGCTCCCCCTGGTCTTCGCCGCCATGAACGACAAGGACGTCGCAGGCATGCTCGGCGCTCTGGCAGCTGTCTCGAGCAGGCTCGTCCTCACCGAAGTGGAAAGCACGCGGCGCCTACCGGCCGTGAGCATCGCTGCAACAGCGCGTACCGTCGCTCCGAATCTGCCCGTCGAGATCGTTGGGTCACCGCGAGAGGCCGTCGAGCGCGCCTTCGCGCAGGGACCGCTCGTGTGCGTCGCTGGATCGCTCTTCTTGATTGGTGCAGTCTTGGAAGCTCTGGGCAAGCGCTGACGACCGGTACGTAGCGAGGGGTCTTCAGATCCCTCGCTCGCGCGGCCTGAAGGCCGCGCGCTACGTA
>JBOGIN010000525.1:0-3769 GCA_050742275.1 Vicinamibacteraceae bacterium | reverse complement strand
ATCTACGCGAGCGTATCGAACGGCCTGGCGTCGAACGTCCACTTCGATCAGGAGGATCTCGGGTCGTACGGCGTCGTCTTCGCCGGCGGCGCGCGATATGCCGGGGACGACTTCGAAGTGAGCTACGAGATCGCTCGGCACGCGTACACCAATACGAGCCGATGGGATCGCTTCAGCCACCGTCTCGAGGCCTCGTTCGAGCGAGACCTGCCGGGCGGCTGGGACTTCGAGGCCGTCGGAGAGGTCGGCTTCAAGGGCTCGTCCGAGGATCGGGATCTCGTGGATCAGGACGTGTCGATCACACCCCGCCTCGAGTATCGGTTCACGCCCGAGCGGCGGCTGCGCCTGTTCACGAGGCATCGACTCAAGCGCTACACCGAGGCGCCGGACACCAATGCCTTCAAGCAATACTTCGGCGCCGAGTTCCGGGAGGAGCTTGGACCGGGCCGACACTGGCGCGTCGGTGGCCGGCTCGAAACCAACGACGAGCGCATCGACCGGGGCGACTATCGCCGCTGGACGTATTTCCTGGAGCACGGCGTCCCACTGACGGACCGCAGCATGCTCGTCGCGCAGCTACGCTACCGGCTCAAGCGGTACACGCAGCGCTTTGTCGAAGCCGAGGACGAGGATGTGCTGCGCACGGATCATCAGTGGATTCCGTCGGTCGCGTGGGTGCGCGCGATCAACCACCACGTCGAAGTCCGCTTCGACTACACGTACGAAACGAGCTACTCGAACGATCCGGAGAAGGAGTACGGGAGCCATCTCGCCTGGAGCAGCGTCGGCGTGCGGTGGTGAGGTCATGGTAGTCAGCCGACAGAGCCGTGGAGGTGTTCCGTGTACAGATATGCAGACATCAGGAAGGTGCACCTCGAGATCACCTCGAAGTGCAATGCGAGCTGTCCCCAGTGCTCGCGCAACTTCTTCGGTAAGCCATTCCCCTCGTTCCCGCTCACGGAGCTGACGCTCGAGGACATCCGGACGATCTTCCCGGAAGACTTCGTGAGACAGCTCACGCTGATGTTCATGTCCGGCACGTACGGCGACGCGGTGGTGGCGCGGCATACCCTTGAAACGTTCGAGTACTTCCGCGCGTGTCAGCCGTCGATGCGGCTCGGGATGCACACGAACGGCAGCGGCCGCAACCCGGAGTGGTGGCAGCGGCTGGCCGGCGTGGTCGATTACTGCGCGTTCGGAATCGATGGTCTGGCGGACACCAACTACCTCTATCGGCGGGGAACGAAGTGGGAGAAGGTCATCGAGAGCGCGCGGGCGTTCATTGGTGCTGGAGGCCACGCCGAGTGGCATTTCATCGTGTTCCGGCACAACGAGCATCAGGTCGAGCAGGCACGAACGTTGGCTCGCGAGCTTGGCTTCAAGGAGTTCTGCGTCAAGCGCACCGGCCGTTTCCTGAAAGGGTGGAAGCAGACGCCCTTCTCACCCGTGCTGGATCGTGAAGGTCGTCTGGAGTATCTCCTCGAGATGCCCGAGAGCCCGCAGTATCGAAACCAGAACTTCCTGGAGGTCTACCACAACCGCGATGCGGGGGAGGCACACCTCCGCGAAACACCAATCGACTGCAAGGTGGCGGGCTCGCGGTCCGTCTACGTGAGCGCTGAAGGGCTGGTCCTTCCTTGCTGCTGGATGGCCACGCTGTACCCTGACAGGGAGTCGGTCGAAGCAGACGAGGTGCAGCGCCTGGTCGAGGTGCTGCCGCTTCAGAAGGCCAAGCCCGTGGGGCGTCTGCGCTCGCAGGGCCTGCAGGAGGTCTGGCAGCTGATCGAGCGACTGCCACAGGGGAAGGACTCCATCAACGCAAGGCTCGTCCCGTTGAAGGACATCGTCGAAGGCCCGTTCTTCCAGGAGCTGGTTCCCGGAGGCTGGGAGCGAAAGCCGTTCGCGGAGGGACGTCTGCGCGTCTGCGCCAAGCACTGCGGCGAGTGCAACGTGAAGGCCGCCCAGAACGTGACGATGGCTCTCAGACCCTCTATTTTCCAGCCCCGATGAACACCCTATAAGACAGGGGTGTGACCACAGCCGCCGCGGCTGTTTTTCCTGTGGATATCCGTGCGGTGCCCGACCGTCTGTCCGTCGAGCGGCTCCTTCGCCGTGTGGGAGCGCGTCTGCTTCGCGGGCTGTTCGTCATGGTTGGCGTATCGGCGCTGACGTTCGTCCTGGTTGAGGTCGCGCCAGGGGACTTCACCGACGAGCTGCGGCTGAACCCCCGCATCGATCCGGAGACGCTGGCAGCGCTCAGAGCGCGGTATGGGCTCGACGCGCCGCTCGCGGAGCGCTACGTCGCGTGGCTGGCATCCGCGGTCCGGGGCGAGCTCGGCTACTCGTTCGCCTACCACGTGCCCGTGTCGCAGCTTCTGTGGGATCGCGCGTTCAACACGCTGCTCCTCACGACCACGGCCACCACCGTGGCGTGGGTCGTGGCCATCCCGCTCGGCGTCCACTCGGCGGTCCGTCGCGGCGGGATCTTCGATCGCACGGTCGCCGCCGCCACCGCGATTCTGCAAGCGGTGCCTGACATCCTTTTCGGGCTGGCAGCCTTGTGGCTTGCGCTGTGGTCCGGTCGGCTCCCGACTGGCGGCCTTCGGTCGCTGCACGCCGATGCGGCCGGTGGGTGGCCAGCCTTCGCCGATCGTGTCGCGCACCTGGCCCTGCCGACATTGGCTCTCGTGCTGGCGATCCTCCCGACACTCGTCCGCCACGTGCGCGCGAGCCTGATTGACGTGCTGCAGGCGCCGTTCATCCTGGCGGCACGGGCACGAGGCATCCCGGAGAGGCGCCTCGTGTACCGCACGGCTCTGCGCGCCGCCGCCAACCCGCTGACGGTGCTCGCAGGCTTCTCGATCGCGAGCCTCCTGAGTGTCTCGCTCGTGCTCGAGGTGATTCTGAGCTGGCCCGGCCTCGGCCCACTGCTGGTCGAGGCCACGCTCGCGCGCGACGTGCACGTCATCGCCGGGGCCACGACCGCGGCGACTTTTCTGCTGATGCTTGGAATGCTCGCGGCTGATGGGCTGTTGTATGTCGTGGATCCGCGCGTGCGGGAAGGATGACCTCGTGGCGAAGCTTCGCCTCCGACTGATTGTGGCGGTCCTGGTGATCGTGCACATGGTGGCTCTCGGCGCCAGCCTGTTGGCGCCCTACGACGCAACCACCCAGCACCGCGACTTCGCGTTTGCGCCGCCCTCACGCACGTTCCTGCTCGGCACCGATCAATACGGGCGCGATCAGTTTTCACGGCTGCTGCACGGGGCGCGTATATCTCTCGTAGCGGCGGTCGCGGCAACCGCGCTGACCCTGCTCATCGGAGTCACGCTGGGCACACTGGCCGGATATGTCAACGGTCTCGACGGCCCGCTCATGCGCCTCGCCGACCTCGCGACTGCGCTCCCCTGGATCTATCTGCTGCTGGCGGCGCGAAGCGCATTCCCCCTGGACCTCGCTCCGGCGCACGCGCTAGTGATGATCGTGGCGGTCATTGGCCTCGTCGGATGGGCCAAGCCGGCACGCCTGGTGCGCAGTGTCGTGCGGAGCGCTCGTTCGCGCGAGTTCGTCGTCGCCGCACGCAGTCTCGGGGCATCACATCTGTACGTGCTGCGTCGTCACGTCGTTCCCCAAACGACCAGCGTGCTCCTTACGCAGGCCGCTGTGCTGGTGCCGCAGTTCATCCTGGCGGAGACGACCCTGTCCTTTCTCGGCCTGGGTGTGGGGGAACCGACACCGAGTTGGGGCGGGATGCTCAGCGCCGCGCAGC
>JBOGIN010000524.1:0-4470 GCA_050742275.1 Vicinamibacteraceae bacterium | reverse complement strand
GTCGTGAGCCGCCCCAATCGTCCCAGCTCAGGTCGCGGCCGGCCTGGATCCGAATGCCCAGCGCGTCGAAATAACCAGGCGTGACGGCGTTGAAGTAGCTCCACGGCGGATTGCCGTCGTTGGCTTTGACTCCCGGCATGGTGATCTGACTGTCCCAACGCCCGCCCGTGAGCAGCATGTTGCGGTTAGCGCCGGCCGCTGTCACGCCAGGCACGGCCTCTAGACCCTCGATCAAGGAACGAAAGACCTGCAGCTTGCGGGCATCGTCGTAGACGGTCGCCAGATCCACGCTGAACATCACCACATTCTCGGTGTCGAAGCCGAGCTCCACCTTCTCAAGATTTTGGAGCGTCCGCGCGAACAGGCCCGCGCCGATCACGAGCAGGCAGGAGAGCCCGACCTGCACCGCGACGAACAGCTTCCGCAACCGTACATGCCCGTGGCCGCCGGCGACGGTGCCCGCCTCTTCTTTCAAGGTGGCGCCCGGCGACACCTGCGAGCCCCGCATGGCCGGCACCAGTCCAAACAGCAACGCGGTCAGCAAAGTGATCGCGGCCGAGAAAATCAGGATGCGCGTGTCTGGCGTCGTCGAGAGCGAAAGGTTTTCGGGGTCGTACGGGAGGATACGTATCAAGCTCGCGGTCATCCAGGAGCTGAGAAGCAGACCGGACGCACCGCCCGCGAGCGCGAGCATCACGCTTTCGACAAAGAATTGCCGGACGAGTTGCCCCCGGCTCGCTCCGAGCGCGCCTCGGATGGCGACTTCCCGCTGCCGCGCGGTGGCTCTCGCGAGCAGGAGATTCGCGACATTGGTGCACGCAATGAGGAGCACGACGCCAACCAGCCACTGCAGAAGGAGCAAGGGCTCCGCGAAGTTGGTGCGGAGAGCAGACTGACCGCCCCCGGCGGGAATCAGCGTGAAGGTCTGCCGCAGGAAGTTCTTCCGCTCGTCTGGGAACTCCCGGAAGAACTGCGCCTGGAGCTCCTCTTCCTGGCGCTGCCGATACAGCACGCGCATTGCCGCCTGCGCCTGCTCGATGGTGACGCCAGGCTCGAGGCGGCCAAACAGATAGAACCAGGCGGATCGTTCGTTCTCGAGCTCGTCCCAGGGGATAGTGATCGCGGGGCGCATCGTGACCGGCGCCCACATCTGGGTCGGGATTCCGGCAGCCGTGCCTTCGAATCCTGGCGCGCTGATTCCAATGACGGTAAACGGCGTGCCGTTCAGACGAATCGAGGAGCCAACGACGCCACGGTCGCCCGCAAACCGGGTCTGCCAGAAGTTATGCTGCAGAACGACAACAGGGTGGCCGTTGCGCACCGTGTCGTCCTCGGGCCTCAGAAGCCGTCCGAGCTGCGGCTGTACGCCGAGCACGTCGAAGAAGTTCCCCGCGACGAGGCCGATTCTAATCATCTCGTTGCGGCCGTCGCCGACGAGACTGGCATTCTGGATGACCTGGCCGGTGAGGCCAGAGAACACGGTGTTACGGTCGCGCAAGGCGAGGTACGTGGGATGAGAGAACGTGTGCAGGCCGTCGCCCTCTTGCTCACCGGGGCGCGCGCCGTCAAGCCGGAGCTGGACGAGCTCGTGCGCGTCCTTCACCGGCAGCAGCCGCAGGACGATCTGATCGACGAGCGTGAAGATCGCCGTGTTGGCGCCGATGCCCAAAGCGAGCGATAGGAGCGCCACCGCCGTGAAGCCAGGGCTCTTGAGGAGAGAGCGGACGGCAAAGCGAGCGTCCCGCCACAACTGCTCCACGAATTGCGTGCGCCTCATGTCCCGACACTCCTCCTTGCGCCGCTCCACACCGCCAAAGGCGCGCAGCACAATCGTGCGCGCCCGCTTCGGCGTCATCCCGCGCGCGACGTGCTCGGCAATCTGCCGCTCGATGTGATCCTGGAGCTCCTCGTCCAACTCGTGATCGAGCTCGCCGCGGCGGAACAACGCACGCAGCCGGAGCGGCACGGTGTAGATCCAACGCTCGAGACGCATATGTCTGTCTCGGTTACCTGTCTATCTCGGTTACCGAGGATAGCATACCACCACTTATCTCGGTAAGCAAGGGCAGTCGGGACCTGAATGGAGGCTGTACGGTCGTGCGATCCGGGGCAATCTATCTCATCAAGTAGGCGATGATATCCGCCAACTGCTGTTCGCTCAGATTGAGCGCAGACGGCTCGGGCATCATGGAACGGGCGCGCTTCCGGGTGGCAATCTCCTCAGATGGTATCCTCACGAGCTTGCCTGCCGCGTCCTTGAGGACGACGTTCTTGCCGTCGGCTTGCAGAAACCCGTAGACCGCGTTCCCGTCCCGTGTCGTCACCAGCATGGGCTCGTAACCGAACACAATGTCGGCATCCGGATTGACAATCGCATCCAACAAGGCCTTCCTATCGAGCTTGTTCTTGATGTCGGACAGCTCCGGACCGATATCCTGGCCTGCGCCTCCGGCCCGATGACAAGAACGACAGGCCGAGGCAAACGTCCGCTCACCATGAGCAGGATCAGGCTTCACTTGAAGTATCCGCGACATGACATACGCCTGACGGCTGCCCGGTCTCTTGAAATATTCTCCGGCCAGCAGCCGCACAGACTGATCCGGGTTGGAAAAGATCGCCTCGCCCACCGTCTCGATGAATGAAGCAGGCAGGCGATCCGCCTCGGCAAGCTGTATGAGCACTCTCCCGCCTTCCGAATCCCCGGCCAATTGCTTGGCCGCCTGCTCCCGTTGCGACTGCTCCAGACCATCGTCCAAGAGCCGAGCGCGCCAGCGCTTCACGTCTTCGCGTAATGCGAGGTCGATGTTCTCGACGGGGTAATAGCCCTCCCACGTATTGCCGCTACGAAACGCGAGCCACCATTCGGCCATGCGAGCCACGGGTCCATCTCCCGACGCGCTCAGCGTCTGCATGGCCGCTGCCGCTTCCTTGGTGCCAATGAATCCAAGCGCCGTCACCGCTTGATCCCGCTGGGACGCCGACAAGTCTTCGGCAGCAGCCCGTTGAGCCAGTGCGTCCACCGCGGCGTCGGGGTGCAGCCGCCATACCAATCCCGCCATCCTCTCGTCCCACGCCAGCGGATTGGTGCCGTATCGCTTCAGCAGCAAGGGATACACCTCGTCTTCCTTGCCGGACATGGCCGTGCCCAGCGCTTCGAGGTACCAGCGATCCTTCCCGTCGTAGCCGTCCGCCAGCGTCAACAGCACACTGCTGCAGTCGTCGAACGGCACATCACGCAAGGCAATGGCGGCCTCGCGCCGCACCGCGGGCGCGCGATCCGGCGTCAGCTTCCGCACATACGGCAGCACGTCGGCTTCCACCACGCGCAATGCTCTCAACGCGGTGATGCGAAGCCGTGCGTCCGGATGCTCGAGGAGGGCTGCAACTCTGTTCTTGCCGGCTTCACCGATCTGCGCCAGCAACCAGACGGCCCGCGCCTGGTGATACGGATTCGGGTCGTCTTCTACGATTGCCGACACCTCGGGAATGATCGCTTCGCCTTGCTGTCGCAGCGCGACAAAGCCCGCATTCCGCACATTGATGGCCGCGCTGAGCAGGGCTTGGATCTGTCCGGCGGTGGTGCGGAGGTCGAGTGTCGGGGCCTTCAGCGTCCGATTCTTCGGCGCAATGCGGTAGATACGGCCGAACCCTGCCGCATCGTGCATGGCATGGCCGCCGACAATCGGATCGTACCAGTCCGCGACATACACCGCTCCGTCCGGGCCGATCGCGACATCACTGGGACGGAACCACTTCCGCGCATCGTCTTCCGTCACCTTCCAATCGTAATCTTCCGTGGATTCGGTCACCGACGTCGCGAACGCAAGCCGGGCCGAGAGATCGTATCCCGCGCCCCGCTCCTTCGGCTTGTAGCCGAAGATGACATTGCGGCCCGCGTCGGCGCTCAATACCATGCCCCGATACTCGGGTCCCAACAGATCTTCTTCGTACCGGACGATACCCGTTGGCGCCCCTGCGCCGGTATTGTCGCCCGCAGGCATCACGCCCGGGTCTTCCTGGCGCCAGTGAGCCGTGAACGTCTCCTGCCCGGGCCGCCGGCTGACCTTCCACGACTCGGTGCCCTCGTCACTGGCATAGCCGGCATTGCCATTCTCCATGACCCACGTCGTCCGGCACGACGCGACCTCGTCGTCATTGTCGTTCTGCCAGATGTCGCCGTATGAATCGACTGTCAGCTCATAGGCGTTCCTGAAGTTGTGCGCGAGAACGGCCAATCCCGCGCCATCGGGATCAATCCGCAAGGCCAAACCCCCGACCCATACCCTGCCATCGTCGCTCTTCAGGCCAGGCTGGTTTCTGGTGTTATACGGTGTTCCTCCGGTATAGACGCTCCCCGCGCGCAGGTTCCATCCGGCACGATCCTGTACCTGATGCGGACCGGCATTGCCGACGTTGAAATACCAGCGGCCGTCGGGCCCCGCGAGGAAGGCGTGGAGTCCATGGTCGTGG
>JBOGIN010000523.1:0-1905 GCA_050742275.1 Vicinamibacteraceae bacterium | reverse complement strand
GATCTGCAACGCCGGCATCGGTTACCACGGCGCTCTCGAAGACACACCACCCGACATCGTCCGTCGTCTCATCGACGTCAATCTGCTCGGCTCGCTTCACGCGGCTCGTGCGGCGCTCCGCCTGTTCCGTTCTCGCGGCCACGGACACCTCTTGTTCGTCTCGTCGATCGTCGGACGCCGGGGTCTGCCTTTGTATACTGCCTACTGCGCTACGAAGTTCGGCCAAGTGGGGCTGGCCGAAGCGCTGCGCGCCGAGCTGGCCGGCTCCGGCATAGACGTCAGCGTTGTGTTTCCTATTAGCACCGACACGGAGTTTCGCGATGTGATGGCGCGAGAGTTCGGCCGCCGTGCGGGCGGCTTGGGCCCACGCCAGTCGGCTGGCGAGGTAGCGGATGCCATCGTGCGCTGTCTCGCACATCCGCGTGCCGAGGTCTACCCGCATCGACTGTCTCGTCTACTACCCGTCCTGAACGCCATGGCGCCTACGTTGGGCGATCGCATCATGCGCCGATTCACCCGTCACCGCCAATGACGTTACCTCAGCCCCACCATCGTTCGGTGGCCGTCGACATCGCGCGCGCGGTCGCCGAGCACGGCGGTCGTGCGATAGTCGTCGGCGGTTTCGTGCGCGATCGGCTACTCGGCCGGCTCTCCAAGGATGTCGACCTTGAGGTCTACGGCTTGCCGGCAGACGAGCTCCGCGGACTGCTGGAATCCGTGGGTCGCGTGGACGAGGTGGGTGAGAGCTTCACCGTGTACAAGGTGCAGGACGTCGACGTCTCGCTCCCGCGGCGTGAGTCGAAAGTCGGGCGGGGTCATCGCGGCTTCGCGGTCACCGGCGATCCGTCGCTTTCCTTCGAGGAAGCGTCACGCCGCCGCGACTTCACGATCAACGCCTTGGGATGGGATCCGCTGACCGACGAGCTGTTGGATCCTCACGGCGGGCGCGCCGATCTTGCGGCGCGACGCCTGCGTGCCACCGATCTTGCGACGTTCGCAGACGACTCGCTGCGCGTGCTGCGTGCGGTGCAGTTCGCCGCCAGGTTCGAGTGCGCGCTGGACGACGCGACGGCGGCGCTCTGCCGGCGGACCTCGCTCGACGATCTGCCTGCCGAGCGCATCTGGGGTGAGCTGGAAAAGCTGCTCCTGCAGGCGCCGCGTCCTTCGGTGGGCTTCACGCTCGCGCGCGATCTCGGCGTCGTTCACTCGCTCTGGCCGGAGATGCACGCGCTCGTCGACTGCCCGCAAGAGCCGGAGTGGCATCCCGAGGGCGACGTGTGGACTCACACGTTGATGGTGATAGACGAGGCAAAGAGCCAACTGGGCGATCTCTCGCGGCCCGAACAAGTGACGATCCTGCTCGGCGCCATCGCGCACGATTTCGGCAAGCCGATGACCACGGCTGAAATCGATGGAAGGATCCGGTCGCCGAACCACGAAGCGCGTGGCGTCGAGCCGGCCACGCGCTTCTTGGATCGGCTCAACATCCACACGATGAACGGCTACGACGTACGGCGACAGGTGCTTGGGCTCGTGCAGTACCATCTGGCGCCAAACGCCTGGTTCAAGTCGCCCACGCCGGTCGGAGATGGCGCATTCCGGCGGCTTGCACGGAAGCTGGACCTCGAGCTGCTCACCCGCCTCGCTCGCGCGGATTGCCGCGGCAGGGCGGGCAACTTCGATTGCTCGGCCATGACCTGGTTCGTCCAGCGGGCCCGGTCGCTCGGTGTCGAGCACCACGCTCCTGCGCCGCTGCTCATGGGGCGACACTTGATCGATCTCGGTGTCCCGCCTGGACCATCGATGGGGCCGCTCCTGCGCGCTGTCTACGAACGGCAGCTGGATGGCGATGTGAACACGCTGGACGAGGCAATTGCACGCGCACGGGAGCTGATGGAACAGCCA
>JBOGIN010000522.1:0-3113 GCA_050742275.1 Vicinamibacteraceae bacterium | reverse complement strand
ATGCCCTTCCCTTGCCAGGAGTGCGGAGGATTAGTGGTCGATGCCCGGGTGGCTTGAGGCAGGAGCCGCGTTCGTGACGACCGCGAGCCAGTTGCCTTGGCTCGGCGCGGCGAGCGCCAGCCGGCCGTGCTTGGCGGCTTCATTGGTTTGCGTCGAGAGGCTGCCGACACCAATCCAGTTGACCTCATAGCCTCCATCCCGCCTCGGGACGTCGACGCGGCCGCCCTTGGGAAAATACACGACGAGAGCGTCCCCCGCCTCGGCCAGGTAGACCTCGCCTCCCGACCCGTTGGCGAGGACCTCCTTCCGTGGTTTCATCGTCCAAGTCGGCACGATGGACTCCAACCGTCGCGCTGCCTGGATGGCGGCCCGAGCCGTGGTGTTCAGCCCGAGCCCGGAATCCGGCCGGTGGAAGCGCGCCGCGGCGAAGCCGGCAAGGATGTGCCGAAAGAATCGCTCGAGCCCGTCCTGATTGCTGTGGCCAAACTTGTTGCCATCGGCGCCATAGGTTTTCACCGTGTTGACTGGACGGGGTGCACGCGAGAGATAGTCGCGTGCCCAGAGCGCGTTCTGCCAGTGCTGTGCGCCGGAATTGTGGTTGTTCTGTGAAAGGTCGACGAAGTCGTACAGCTCCGGGTGATCGAGCGTGCGACGATGCTGGTCCGCCTTGATGTCCCAGACGTCCCACATCTCGGTGACGTAGACGACTCGCCCACGCGCGCGTTGCTTGATGTACTCCGCCCAGTAGCGGCTCCATGCTTCTTCACCGCTCGTCTCATTGTCGATGCAGTAGAGGACGTGATCGAAACGGAGCGTGTCCGACAGCATGCGATCGACGAACCGCCGCTGATACTCGAGCAGCACCGTGTTGTTGCGCTGCCGCGGTGTGGTGAAGAAGAAGGGTTGAACGTTCTTTCCGGGATGGTCGGGGTACTCTTCGGCAAGCCCCGACTCCTCCCCGGTGAAGTTGACGTTGTTCTTTGGATTGTACGGGTGGGGCGTCCAGTTCTCGAGGCTGTAATCGAATCGATCCCACACCTCTATCTGGACGATGATGTCCCGCTCGGCGGTCCAGCGGAGGAATTGCTCGAAGCGCTTCCAGTACTCCGGGTTCCACGCGTCTAGATCGTACTTGCCGTTGCCGAGCTGCTGGAAAGGATAGAGCTCGAAGCCACGGTCCTTCCGATCGGACATCGTGTTGCGGACGTAGTTACCTCCAACGGACCGCAACAAATCCAACTGCGGGCGCAACATCTCGCCCGGCCACTGGAACAGGTTGTCGTCGTCGCTGCCGCCGAGAAGCAGGATCGGGCGGCCGTTGTATTGCCAATACGACCGGTTCTCGGGCCACGGCGCGATGCCGCCACCATCGCTGGCGCGGGGCCAGGCTGGCACTAGCACGAGAAGCGCCAGCAGCCCCGCGCCGGAGGCGCAACAACGAATCAGGCCAACAGCCCTCAGGTCACACCGGCGCTGCCGGCGTGAGCAACTGCCCACGCTAGACGCTCTCGGGGATTTCGAAGCCCTTGCGGTACTCACGCGTCAGCAGCGTATTTGCTTCTTCGTCGTCCGTGCAGCGCTCGGTCTTCCCGTCGAACTTCAGACCGCGGCCGACGCGATACGAAACGTTGGCCAGGTGCGGCAGCGCGGACGAGAGGTGTCCTTCGAGCACGTCGCAGGTCAGCAGCTTCGGATCGTCGGCGCGGATGGCATCGACGAAGTTCTGATAGTGCGGATACTCGATGCTCGTGAGCACGTTCGGATCGCTGCCGCTGCCGTTGCCATCGGTCTTGTCCGACGGGGTCGACCCGGGACCCTTTTCGTCCTTGCGGCCGCGGTACGACTGCCAGTCTTGCCCGTTTCCGTCGAGCCACAACCACCCCTCGCTCCCGTAGAAGAGGTTGCCGATCTTCTGTGTGCCCTCGTCGTTGGTGTACTCGCCCCGCGTGCCGAACTCGAGGATCGTGCCGTCGGCGTACTCGAAGAGCGCGGTCTGCGTGTCCGGCGTCGTCTGTGAGGACTCCGACCCGAAGTATCCGCCCATCGAGCAGATCTTCACGGGGTGCTCCTGTTTGTTCAGACCCCAGCGGGCGATGTCGAACTGGTGCGGACCTTGATTGCCCGTGTCGCCGTTTCCATACAACCAGTGCCAGTGCCAGTTGTAGTGGAAGTGGTTCCGGTTGAACGGCGCCTCCGGCGCTGGACCCAGCCACAGGTTGTAGTCCACCTTCTCGAGGTAGGCGGCATCCCACGTCGGCTCGGGCTCGTCGCTCTCGACGTTCAGCGTGTAGCGCTCTCCTGGCTTCAATGGGCCATCCGGGTACTTGCCGATGGAGGGCCGCGTCTTGAAGCAGAGACCGCGCGCCATGTAGACCTTGCCGATCCCGCCGTCGTGTATGAGCTTCATGGCCTCGCGCACCGCCGGCCGGCTGCGGTTCATCGTACCGACCTGGACGATCTTCTTGTACTTCTCGGTGGCTTCCACCATCTTGCGCCCTTCCCACACCGTGTGTGAGGACGGCTTTTCAACGTACACGTGCTTGCCGGCCTGGAGCGCCCAGATGGTCGCCAGCGCGTGCCAGTGGTTCGGCGTCGCGATGATCACGCCGTCGATATCCTTGTCGTCCAGCACGCGACGAAGATCCTGGACGAAGGTCGGCTTGAACGTCGGGACGTCGGCCAGACGCTTGTCGTTGATCCGTTCATCCGCGAGGTTGGCGTCGATGTCGCACAGCGTCTTGAGCTCGACGTTCTTCAGGCTCGCGAAGCCGCGCTTCAGGGAGTTGCCTTGCCCTCGGATGCCAATGCTCGCCAGCACGACCCGGTCGTTGGCACCCGGCACCCGGCTGCCGGTCAAAGGCGCGGCGCCGAGCTTGCCGCGGCCGAGCGCTTCGCTTGCCGTTACGATGCCTGCCGCAGCCAAGCCCAGCCGCGATCCAAAGTCGCGCCGGGACATCCCTTTTTGATTTTTGTGGTCAGTGGTCACGGTGCCCTCCGTCAGATCGTTGTTCTCCGCGTTCCTTCCCGTTCCGCCGTGGGGGGCACGCCGATACGGGCTTGGAGGCCCACACAGTCGCGTCGGCTTCGCGGGGGGAGTAGCGACAAGTCTACCC
>JBOGIN010000521.1:0-9670 GCA_050742275.1 Vicinamibacteraceae bacterium | reverse complement strand
AGGAGGGAGAGAGGCAGCAAGCGGGCGGGAGAAGAATCCCGTTTCCCGTTTCCCGCTCTGCGCGTTCCACGTGGAACATCACCGTTCGAGCTTACGAAGAACTCGCAGTCGACTCCCCAGCGCCGGCACCAACGGTTGATCTACGACGCTCGCCAGCCCGGGCGTCATCTCGCCTCCCTCGTGCCTGCCTCGGAACCACAGCAGGAACCCGCCCGGACGCAGCAAGGCTTCCAGCGCCTGCAATTCCGAGGCGCCAACTCGAACCGCCCGCACCGTCACGACATCCATATGGCCGGCGATGTCTCGTGACTCCTTCAAAGCCTCGAACCGCTCACGTTCCACCCGCGCATCCTTCAATCCAAGATCCCGCACCGCCTCTCGCAGAAACGAGGCCTTTCGCACCCGGCTCTCCACCATCACGAGCGCCACATGCGGCAGCACCAGCTTCAGCGGAATCGCAGGCGAGCCTCCACCCGAGCCGATGTCAATCAACGACTTCACATCACCCGGGATCCACTGCGCGGCCAACAGCGGCTCGCCGATCAGCCGGTCGATTGCGTTGTCAGGATCCTTGAACGCCACCAGGTTGATGCGGCGGTTCCAGCGAAAAAGCAGCGACAAATACGTAGCGAGCTGCCCGCGCACTTCAGCGCTCAGCGTGAGCCCGAGAAGCTGCGCGCGCTGCTCGATACGCCGTTCCAACGCGGAGATGCTGGGATCGAGCGGAATCAAGCGAGTCGGTGGTTCTGTTGTTTGACCTAATCAGCTACGGCTTTCGCGTGATGATGACCAGCTTGGTGGCGCCATCCCCTTGGCTCTCCGAGGCGAGCTCAGGATCTGTCGCGACCTCGAGATGCACGATGCGCCGGCTGTATGAGTTCAGCGGGCCAATCTCCTGCGACCCACCGGTCGCCTTGACTCGCTCCATTAGGAAGCGCGCCATCTGCCGCAGCTCGTTGTCCTTCCCCTGGCGGAAACCACAGGCATCGACAACGATCCGAAGCCCCTCTTCGAGGTCGCGCCGGTATGCCGCGTTCACGACCTGCTGCAGCGCGTCCAGCCCCTCGCCCTTACGCCGCAACAGCTCGCTCGCCTCGGCGCCGCTCACCTCGACGCACAGCCCGTCCGCGTGGTCTTGGATCTGCGCTTCCGCCTCGAGTCCCATCGCGCTCACGATGTCCTGGACGAACGTGCGGACTTCGTCCCGAAATTCCGTTGCTCGCTCCGTATCCATTACTGCCGCTCCTGCTGCGCCGGCCCACCACTCTTTCGTGCCTCGCTCTTTCCCGCCTCGTTCTTCCGCCCGTCACCCGACTTCACGCGCCGTTCGGCCGGCGGTCTCACCGCCTGGACCTGCGGCGGTCCAATCAGCTTGTTCGTCAAGTACTGCTGGCCGATCGTCCACACGTTGCTGAGCAGCCAATACACGACAAGACCGCTCGGCACCCACAGGAAAAACACCGTGAACATGACCGGCATCATCGTCATCATCTTCTGCTGCACGGGATCCATGCCGGTTGTCGGTGTCATTCGCTGCTGCAGGATCATCGTCGCACCCATCAACAGCGGCGTCACGTAGTACGGATCGTGCACCGAGAGGTCCTTGATCCACAGCATGAACGGCGCGCCACGCAGCTCGATCGCCTGAGACAGCAGGGCGTAGAACGCAAAGAGAATGGGGAAGGTGAGCACCATTGGCACACACCCGCTCGCGGGGTTCACACCCTTCTCTCGGTACAGGTTCATCAGCTCCGTGTTCATCTTCTGCCGCGCGGGATCCGTGACCTTGAGCTGCTTGTACCGCTCCTGAATTGCCTTGATCTGCGGCTGAAGCGCCTGCAGCTTCCGCATCGACACGACGCTCTTGTGCCGGAGCGGAAAGATCAGCACGTTGATCGTGACCGTGAGGATGACGATCGCCCACCCGTAGTTGCCCACGTACGCGTGCACCCATTGGAGGGCGTGGAGCAGCGGCACGGCGAGAAACGCAAAGATGCCGAAGTGAATGGTGCGCACCAGCTCGCGATCCGTGGCGGCGAGGATGTTGAAGTCTTTCGGCCCCAGAAACGCTCTGATCTCGGACGGCATCCTGTCGAACCGCAGCGCATACGAAACGAGCTCGCGCGGCTCCTCCGCCCCCGGGATCGGCACCACGCCATAGTCAGCGCGCGCCGTCTGATTCCCTGGGAGGAGGACGCCGAGGAAGTAGTGGTCGTCCATGCCGACGTAGCGGAATATCCCCGCATGCGCCGCCTCGGTGCGTATCGTCCCTGGCGCGAGCCGTGTCACCTCTTCGTCTTTGTAGAAGATGCCTTGCGCCGGCTGGGAGTACGTGCCGAACAAGAAGCCGCCTCCTCCTCCGCGCGTCAGATCACCAATCCCCACCCCTCCGTGGACGACGAGGCCCTCAGGCTTGGCCTTGTTGGTCACCTCGGCATTGAACCCGAGAAGGTACGGCTGCCGATCCTTCTGAATCGTGAACGTCTTGGTTGCCCGAAGCCCCGACTGGTCCGCGTACTCGAACGAGAGCGTTGCCTCCTGCGCTGCCCGTACTGCCACGTTGCGGCTGTTCGGCTGGAACACCGCCTGGCTCAGGCGCGACGAGAGCGCCTCGTTGTTGGGCACTGATAGCGCAAAGGCCGCCTCCGGCACCTCGACGCCGATGTCCTGCGGCAGGAGATCGACCGCATGGCCGTTGCTATCGCGATACTTCTTCAACTGCCATCGTCTCAGCACAGCGCCGCGCGTGTCGAACTCGGCGCGCACCGCGCCCGTCTCCACGACAACCGTTTCGCCCCCGGCGCTCGCCCCCTGAGCGGGAGGAGAAGTTCCGGCTGCCGCTGCGGCCGCCTTCGGTTGCGCAGGCTGTGTCATCGCGGGTGTCTCGGCGGCGCGCGGAGGGTCCGCCTCCGGCCGAGACTGCGTGCTCGACAACGCCCCTGCCGCTGGGCGGGGAGTTGGCCGGCGCGGTGCAATCCACGCTTGATAGGCATAGAGCACGACAAAGGACAGGGCGAAGGCCAGAATGACTCGCTTTTCCATGGATCAGGCACTTTGGTGGCGGTCCCAGGGTCTCGCGCGGCGACGCGCGGAGCTCTCGGGAGTCGGCACGGCGTCCCAGCCCGCGGGGCCGAACGGATGGCAGCGACCGCACCGTTTCAGAGCAAGCCAACCGCCTCTGAAGAAGCCGTGGCTGGTCAACGCCTCCACGGCGTACTCGGAGCACGTCGGTTGGAAGCGGCACGTGCCACCCACAATCGGCGAGAGCAGGACCTGGTAAGCTCGCACGACGGCGACGGCACAAAACACGAGTGAGAGATGAAGGATGTGCGTCACGGACGTGTCCGGCGGCCCGCGCGGCGGATCATGACGTCGAATTCGGTCTCGAGGCGAGTGAATGACTGGGCCAGGAGCTCGCGCTTCGGAACGACCACGAGATCGGTGCCAGGACTCGGCTTGTGTCGCCGGAACAGCTCCCGCGCGAGGCGCTTGGCGCGGTTGCGCCGCACCGCATCGCCGAGTTTTCGCGTGGCAGCCACGCCCAGGCGCGCCCTCCTGATATTTGTCGCGAGCACGAACAGCGTCATGAACCGCCCGTGCAGCTTCTGTCCTCGAGTGTAAATCCGCTGGAAGTCGGCACGTCGCTGAACGCGCTCGGTCGGTCGGAACGTCTGGCGCATGTCACGACCACCTTCAGGAAACGGGAATCAGGATTCCTGATCTAACGCCGTCCAGCAGACCCGCGTGGCGAGTCGGGTCGCGTCGAGCCAGAAACCGACAGCCGCTTTCGCCCCTTGGCGCGACGCCGGTTCAGGACCAAGCGACCGTTCTTCGTACGCATTCGGACCAAGAACCCGTGCGTACGGAGACGACGCCGTCGACTGGGCTGATAGGTGCGCTTCATGATGCCTTTCTTTCGACTGAGTCGGCGGCGCGTGTGCCGAGCGCGCGACCACAGAGAAGACCGCCTGGTCGAGGCGCCCTCACGACGAATAAGAACCTGTTATCGTAGCCGTCTGGCTTTGGCGCTGTCAATCTAGCGCTCGTGCTCGATGCGTTAAAAATGTTGCCCTGAGCGCCTCTCGGGGGTGCCTCTCGGAGGTTGCGTGGTGGCACCTGCCGTGATACCTTCCCCACCACCTCACGGTCGCTCCCTAAACGACCCAACTCGAACGGTTGCCATCCAGAGTTTTCCACACCTGTGGAAAAAACTGTGGAAATTTCAAGGCCTTCGCCTCACCGTGTGCGGCAGGGCCAGGAGTAGAGACCACTTTCGTCCAGGCTACAGACAATTACTGCCGATACTTGCTTACTTTCGCCTCCAGTTACGAAGCGGTGGCCAGCCCACCACGACCTTTCGAGATGGCGAAAGTTGGGGCACGTCATCGAGTAAAATTGACCCGCTCGGCGCCAGCGCCGACCCATGCTGATGCAGGACGGTTACAGAGCTGTGATGAACGTGGTCATTTGGGATCAGGTGCTGGCTGTCGTCGAGATGCGGGTGAACCGGCACATCTTCGAGACCTGGTTTCGCCCCACCTCTTTCATTCGAGACGAGGGCACCCGGCTGCTGGTTGGGGTGCCAAGCAACGTGTTCGGTGATTGGCTGACAAGACACTACAAGGGAGTATTGTCCGAAGCGCTTACCTCCGTCGGACGCGCGGGGACCGAGATTGCGTTCGTGGCCCAAGACCCGTCTCCGGTACCCGAGAGCGGCTTTGTCGATGAGGAGCTGCTCCGCCCTGAGGGACAGGACGGCCCGGTCTCGGGCGCCCGCCTGAATGCTCGATACACGTTCGACACCTTCGTCGTTGCCTCCTCCAACCAGTTCGCGCACGCGGCGTGCCGCGCCGTCGCCGAAGCCCCGTCGCGCTCGTACAACCCGCTCTACATCTACGGCGGCGTCGGTCTCGGTAAGACGCACTTGATGCACGCTGTCGGCCATTACGTGCTCCGCCACATGAAGGGCGCGCATCTCACCTACATCTCCGCCGAGCGCTTCATGAACGAGATGATCAACGCGCTCAAGCTGGAGCGCATCATCGAGTTTCGTGAGCGCTATCGCAATGTCGAGGTCCTACTGATCGACGATGTGCAGTTCATGGCGGGCAAGGAAGGAACGCAGGTCGAGTTCTTCCACACGTTCAATGCGCTGTACGACGCGTCCAAGCAAATCGTCATCACGAGTGACTGTCCGCCTCACGAGATTCCACAGCTCGAGGAGCGCCTGCGATCGCGCTTCAACTGGGGCCTCATTGCGGACATCCAGCCACCGGATCTCGAAACAAAGGTCGCGATTCTCAAGAAGAAGGCGGAAGCCGAGGCCGTGCCGCTTCCCGACAGCGTCGCCCTCTATATCGCGAGCAAGATCAAGTCGAACATTCGAGAGCTCGAAGGATCTCTCATTCGGCTCGTTGCTTATGCCTCGTTGACCGGACGCGAGATCACGGTCACCTTGGCGCACGACGTGCTCAAGAACGTCTTGAGCACCGACGACCGGGCCGTCACCATCGACGCCGTACAGAAGTTCGTCGCCGATTACTACCAGCTGCGATTGAGCGAGCTGCGCTCCAAGGACAACTCCAAGTCCGTCGTGATGCCTCGGCAGATCGCCATGTTTCTCTCCAAGGAGCTGACCAAAGCGTCACTCCCCGAGATTGGCCGCGCCTTCAACAAGCACCACTCGACGGTGATTCATTCGATCGGAAAGGTAGAGGAGCTGCGCCAGCGGGATGCGGATTTCAACAGGCTTATCAACAGCTTCATCGACAACTTTCGGTAGCCGTGCCAGGCCGGAAGGTCTGGGTCTCCATTTCACGGAGGGCGGTGACGCGCGTCCCGTCAGCGTAATTGAACGGACGAACGCATGTCTCCAGTGCCGGGATTGGCGGTCCGCCGGCGCGGCATATGCGATTTGCACAGACGTTCCCGTACGCCCTTGTGGATGTTCTGTCGATGCGTCGAGGCCTGGCAATACCCACAATCGCTCCGTTGAAACGTGCACCACCGATCCACAGGAATTTGGTACGCTAAGTAGTTGAAAGACAAGTAGTAATTGATACATTCGACTTTTCAACACGCCTTATTCTTGGTATAATTCTTTGTTGGTTTATCTCTCTGGTTAGAGTAATAAGGAAGCTCGCAAGCCACTGCTTCGGGATTCCGATAAGGGGCACAAAACGTTCGCACCCGCCGCCTGTGGAGAGGCTCACCAGCTGTTCGAATTTCGAGCTCGCCATCCGTCGACGGCCGGTAAATGCGACAGACCAAGGACCAACACGTAATGGAACTCGTCGTCCGGAAGAGTGACCTGCTCCGTGAGCTTCAGTTCTTCCAAGGCATCGTGGAGCGCAAGACCACGCTGCCTGTGCTTGCCAATGTGTTGGTGCAGGCAGACGGCGAGAGCGTTGAGCTCGCCGCCACGGACACCGAGGTCGGGCTTCGGAGCCGATGTGCGGCCTCGGTCGCGAAAGGAGGGGCCGTCACCCTCCCGGCGAAGAAGCTGTACGAGATCATCAAGGCGCTGCCGGAGACGGACGTCCGGATCGAGCAAGACAAGAGCGGTGTCAAGGTCGCGGCCGAACGGTTCGAGTCACGGCTGTCGACGCTGCCGCGGGATGAGTTTCCGCAGTTGCCGGACGCGGGTGACGCCGTGGCCCTCCTTCCTCGCGAATCCCTCAAGCACATGGTCGAGAAGACGCAGTTCGCTATGACGGGGGAGGATACGCGTTACTACCTGAACGGCGCTCTCTTCGTGCTGAAGTCGGAGCAGATGACCCTCGTTGCCACGGATGGTCATCGTCTCGCCCTGGTCACCGTGCCGCGTGAGGACGGCGGTGCGAAAGCGTCCGACGACGACGAAGGCGTGAAGGTTCTCTTGCCGAGGAAGACAACGCTCGAGCTGAGCAAGCTGCTCGGCGAGGGAAAGGAGGCGATCGCCTACGAACGATCGGAGAACCACCTCTTCTTCCGCGTGGAGGGTCGCACACTCATTTCGCGGATGATGGATGCGCAGTTTCCGGCCTACGAGCGAGTGATCCCCAAAGGGAACGACAAGATCGTGATGTTCGACCGCGAGCGCATCAACAATGCCGTACGCCGTGTCGCGCTGCTCTCGAACGAGCGCTCGCGCGCCGTCAAGTTTCAGATTGCGCCCGGCAAGGCCGAGGTCACCTCGAGCAGCCCGGAAGTCGGCGAAGCCCGTGAGGAGCTGCTCGTCGACTACGACGGGCCGGCTCTGCAGATTTGCTTCAACGCGCAGTACGTGCTCGATTTTCTCGGAGCCGTGGAGAGCGATACCGTCAGTCTCGCGTTGAAGGATGAGGCGAGCCAAGCGCTGCTCAAGCCGGTGGGTGTCGAGGGCTACGACTACACCTACGTCATCATGCCGATGCGCATCTGACCGCAACATTCGATGGAACACCTGACTCCTGATACTCCAGAGCCGGACGAACGCCCAGTATCGCCAGCCGCGACGGAGACCTATGGAGCCGAGAGCATCAAGGTGCTCGAGGGTCTCGAGGCCGTCCGCAAGCGGCCCGGCATGTACATCGGAACAACCGGGCCTCCCGGGCTGCACCATCTCGTCTATGAGGTCGTGGACAACTCGATAGACGAGGCGCTCGCCGGCTACTGCGATGAGACGAATATCACGATCCACGTCGACAACTCGGTGACCGTCCTCGACAACGGGCGCGGCATCCCGGTCGACCTGCACGAGAGCGGCAAATCGGCGGCGGAGGTCGTCATGACCACGCTGCATGCAGGCGGCAAGTTCGGGGAGAAGGACAGCGCCTATAAGGTCTCTGGTGGCTTGCACGGCGTGGGCGTCTCGGTGGTCAATGCGCTTGCAGAGAGCTTGTCGCTCGAGATCTACCGCAACGGCGACGTCTTCCAGCAAAACTACGAGCGTGGGCGGCCGCTCGCCCCGCTGGCGACGCTCGGCACGACGAAGCGGCGGGGGACCAAGGTCACCTTCAAGCCGGACCCTCTGATCTTCGAGACCATCGAGTTCAGCTTCGACACCCTGGCGCAGCGCCTGCGTGAGCTCGCCTTTCTCAATGCGGGTGTTGTGATCACGCTGGACGACGAGCGCGAGGATGGGAAGCACGCACGATACGAGTATCAGGGCGGCATCGGCGAGTTCGTCGCGTACTTGAACACCAACCGCACGGTGCTGCACGACGCGCCGATCTACGTGCGGGGCGAGAAGGACAGCGTCGACGTCGAGATCGCGCTGCAGTGGAACGACGCTTATCTCGAGCAGGTCTATACGTACGCGAACAACATCAACACGGTTGATGGAGGAACACATCTCTCCGGGTTCCGGGCGGCGCTCACCAGCACCATCAACACCTACGCGTCCAACTCCAATCTCACGAAGGACTTGAAGGACACGACGATCGACGGGAGCGACATCCGCGAGGGGCTCGTGGCCGTGGTCAACGTGAAGGCGCCCAATCCGCAGTTCGAGGGCCAGACCAAGGCCAAGCTCGGGAGCACCGAGGTCAAGGGCATCGTCCAGAGCATCGTCAACGATCGGCTCGCCGCGTTCCTGGAGGAAAACCCGGCGGTCGCCCGGAAGATCGTCTCGAAGGCCATTGACGCGGCGAGAGCGCGCGAAGCGGCCCGCAAGGCGCGGGAGCTCGTGCGCCGCAAGGGGGCGCTCGACAACAGCACGCTGCCGGGCAAGCTGGCGGATTGCCAGGAGCGCGACCCGGCGCGGAGCGAGCTCTACATCGTCGAAGGGGAGTCCGCCGGCGGATCGGCAAAGCAGGGGCGGGACCGTCGCTTCCAGGCCGTGCTGCCGGTCAAAGGGAAGATCCTCAACGTCGAGAAGGCGCGCTTCGACAAGATGCTGGGGAGCGATGAGATCAGGACGATGATTGCGGCGCTTGGGTGCGGCATCGGCGAGAACGACTTCGACCTGACGAAGCTCCGATACCACCGCATCATCATCATGACGGATGCAGACGTCGACGGCTCGCACATCCGGACGCTGCTGCTCACGTTCTTCTACCGCCAGATGCGGGAGCTGATCGACAACGGGTACATCTATATCGCGCAACCGCCGCTGTACCGCGTGAAACAAGGCAAGCGCGAGACCTACATCAAGGATGATCGCGATCTCGAGACGTTCCTCGTGCGCCGCGCGGTCGAGTCGCGGCTGCTGCGTCTCGTGGACCAGCAGCGCGAGATCAGCGGCGAGGAGCTGGTCGAGCTCTTGCACCGCCTGATCGCGTTTCGAAAGAATCTCAAGCTGGTCGAGCGGCGAGGACCAGCCGCCGACCTGTTGTATGCGCTGCTCGACGAGGGCATCAAGGATCTGACGTTCTTCGCAGACCGGGCTGCGGTCGAAGCCTTCGCGCAGCGACTGGCCAGCCCCGGACGGAGCGTTGGCGTGGAGCCGGACGAGGAGCACAATGCCTTCCGCTTGATGATCGAGGATCGCACCTCCGGCTATCCGCGGCGGTTCGACATCGGGCCGGACTTCGTGAGCACGCCGGATTATCGCGCGCTTCTCGGCGGCTACCGCGACGTGAAGGCGCTTCAGGGACGGATGATCGTCGCGCACGTCGCCGGACCGGATACACGGGAAGAGGAGGAGGCCTCCGCCGCCCCTGGCGACGCCGCCGCGGCAGCCGAGAGCGCCGCGGCCGCGGAGATCGGT
>JBOGIN010000520.1:0-5489 GCA_050742275.1 Vicinamibacteraceae bacterium | reverse complement strand
TGCGAGCAGTGCAAGGGACGTCGCTACAACAAAGAGACGCTGGAGGTGAAGTACCGCGGCAAGTCGATTGCCGATATCCTCGACCTCACCGTCGACCAGGCGGTCCCGTTGCTCGAGAGCTTCCCGCCGATCGCCAACAAGCTGCGGACGTTGCAACAGGTGGGGCTCGGCTATATCGAGCTGGGACAGCCGGCCACCACGTTGAGCGGCGGAGAGGCGCAACGGGTCAAGCTCGCCAAGGAGCTGTCGCGTCGCAGCACGGGGCGAACCGTCTACTTGCTCGACGAGCCGACGACCGGCCTACATTTCGAGGACATTCGGAAACTGTTGGAGGTGCTCCACCAGCTCGCCGACCAGGGAAACACGGTTCTCGTCATCGAGCACAATCTCGATGTCATCCGCTCGGCGGACCACATCATCGACCTCGGTCCCGAGGGTGGCGAGGACGGTGGACGTGTCGTGGCCGAAGGCACGCCGGAGCAGGTGATGCGAGCTCGTGGGTCGCACACCGGTCGGTGTCTTGCCGACCTCGAAGACCAGCGGGAAAAGCTCGGCCGTACTGGGACCGCGTGACGGTGCGAACAGGCATCGCCCCTTTAGCTCTTCTGTTTCTGTGGTAATTCCGACACACTGCTCCATCTGTCGAGCGTGGTCTGAGTGCAACAGGCTTTTGGAGGCGAATTAGGCTTTCTTGGATCGTGCGAGGCCGAAGGTATGAAGAATCAGCAGGTTATATCGGATTATCCGGTATGTGTAATGTTAGGCATCTCTCTTGCTTAAGCGGCATCCGATATTTCGCGGCGGTGCCGCGTTTTCCTTTTTGTGACGAGGGGAGATGATTCCTCAACGGACTGTTCGTCGAGCCATTCCTTGTGCCGGCATTGGGTTGCATTCAGGTAATCGGGTCACGTTGACTCTCCGGCCGGCACCCGCCAATCACGGCATTCGATTCAAGCGCACGGATCTCGGCGGGCTCGAGATACGCGCGACGGTCGCGAATGTCGCCACCATGCACTACGCAACGGGCCTGGCTCGGGACGAGGGGAGTGTTGATACGGTCGAGCATTTGCTGGCCGCGCTGGTGAGTCAAGGCATTGACAACGTCAGCGTCGAGCTCAACACTCCCGAGGTCCCGATCATGGACGGTAGTGCGGCGCCGTTCGTCTATCTCATCCACGAGGCAGGGCTCAAGAGCACGGGCGCCAGTCGGAAGTATTTGAAGGTGCTGCGGCCGATCTCCCTGGGGCGCGGCGACAAGCAGATCGTGATCTATCCGGCGGACGACTTTCGGGTGACGTACACGATCAGCTTCGATCATCCGCTGCTGCGGCACCAAGCGCGGTCGATACGAGTAACGGCGGAGTCGTTTGCCGAGGATATCGCGCCCGCGCGGACGTTCGGCTTCCTCAAAGAAGTGGAGATGCTGCGGCAGCGCGGCCTCGCGCTCGGCGGCTCGTTGGACAATGCGGTCGTCCTCGGCGAGACGGGCGTCCTGAACAACACGCTGCGCTTCACAGACGAGTTCGTCCGGCACAAGATCCTCGACGTGATCGGGGACCTCGCGCTGGTCGGGTATCCCATCATCGGCCATGTGGTCGCGCAGCGGGGCGGGCATGCGCTTCACACGGCGTTTGCCACCAAGATCCTCGCCGAGCGTGATGCCTGGTGTCTCATCGAGGCACCGGCCAGCAGTCCCGCGGACACGCAGGTGCCACAGCCGGCAGCCATTGGGCTGCCAGTGCCCGCGAAGGCGAACGCTTAACGCCGAGACTGTTTATTTGGTTCCGTCGCGAAGGCCTGAAAGAGCGTGTGAATAAATTCGTGGGGCCCGCCTTTAGGCGGACCTACATGGCCGATAGAGCCCGAACTCGCGCCGTTATGGGGGCCCCTACTTGAATTCTTCACAGGCTCCGAAGGCCCCTCGTCGCGCACTCTTCAGGCCGCGCGCTACGTGAGCGTGTTTCCCGTATCCCGTATCCTGATTCCTGATTCCTGATCCCTGATTCCTGTCACTGTGTTCTCGAATCACCCTCCTGCTGCGCGAGTCTGCGCATGAAGGCGCCGAGGCGCTCGTTTTCGTACGTCACCGTATTCAAGAACAAGCTCTCGACCAGGTAGCGGCGCTGGTCTTCGGGATCCATCTGTCCGACGAGGTGCGTGACCTCACGCATCATGTCCTCGAACGTGCGCTCGAGCTCGTGGCGGACGGTGACCTCTTGAAACAGCGTTTCGAGGATCGCCAGCAGGTCGCCGTCGAGACCGATTTCGACGTCCGACGTCGTCTTAATTTTGCGCATGCGAGCCCCCGAAGCTCTCGACGGCGCTCGCTTCATCCGCATGGAGCGGGATGAAGTTCTGCGCGCCGGTCATGGTCAGCATCGTCTCCACGCGCCGCTGCACGCCACAGAGCCGCAACGCGCCTCCGGCAGCCGCGATCTGCCGGTACAGGTCCATCAAGCAACCAATCGTGGCGCTGTCGATGTAGTCGACCGTGGAGAGGTCGATGAGCACTTTCCGGGCGCCGTCGCCCACCAGCGTGGTCACGGCGGCGGAGAAGTCCGCCAGCACGGGGTACATCATCCGCGTCTCGCCGACCCGGACAATAGAAATGCCCTCTCGATCCTCGGTAGTGAGGTTCATTCGCGTGCTCCTGTTTCACCCGTCGCTGCCGCCGCCGCGGCGCGTGCCGCGGCCTCGGCCTGCAGCCGCTTGATCTGTCGCGTCAGCTCGGATCGTCCACGGTTGATGCGCGATTTGACCGTGCCCTCCGGGAGGTCCAGATGCTTCGCGATCTCTTGATACGACAGCTCCTGGATGTCGCGCAATAGCACCGCCGAGCGGAGCGTCGGCGCGAGCCGGTCGAGCGCCCGGCGCAGCAGGGCACGCTGGTCGTCGTGCTCCAGCAGCGCATAGGGCCCGGCGTCCGACGTGGCAGCCGGCATGGTGGAGGCATCGATCTCGCGCGCAATGGTCTCTCGCTCCTTGCGGACGCTCCGATAGTGATCGATGCAGAGATTCCGCGCAACGCTGATGAGCCAGGTCTGGAAGTTGGCGCGCCGGTCGAAGGTGCCCAGCGAGCGGAAGATCTTCAGGAAGATGTCCTGCGTGAGATCTTCCGCCTCGTCATGCTTACCGACGAACTTGTACGCGACATTGAAGACTTTGCGCCAATGCTGGCGGACGATTGCTTCCCACGCCGCTTGGTTTCCTTGCAAGCAGCGCTCGATCAGCGCGTTGACAGCCGCCGCGTCAGACGTGGAGAAGTCGGGTGACATGGGCACAGGCGCGTCGAGCGCAAGGGAGGCGCCGGGATGATATCACAGCGGTCCTCGGGACCCCTGACGCCGGACGCCTGACCCCCTGCCCCTGACGCCTGATAAGATCTCGGGCAGCATGGCTGAGGCAGTGACATCGCCAGACGCGGCCGCCGCCAGGGCCGCGGTCGGCTTTACGTACGAAAACGACGTTCTTCGGTGCGACGGCCTGCCCATCGACGACATCGTCCACGAGGTGGCTACCCCCTGCTATCTCTACAGCGCCGGGACCATTGGCGAGCGCTATCGCCGGCTCACGGACGCGCTCGCCGGCACGCCGCACGCTCTCCATTATGCGTTGAAGGCGAACTCCACGCTCGCGATCGTCGAGTTGCTGAGATCGTTGGGAGCCCGGGCCGACGCGAACTCGGTGGGTGAGATCGAGGTGGCGCTCAGAGCGGGGTTCGCGCCCCGCGAGATCGTGTTCACCGGCGTTGGGAAGTCGCGGCAGGAGCTCGCGCGTGCGATCGCGCTGGACGTGCAGGCCATCAACGCCGAATCGGCAGGCGAGCTCGAGCGCATCGACGAGCTGGCTCGCGCGCAAGGACGCGCGGCCCGTGCTACGGTGCGTGTCAACCCTGATGTCGATCCCGAGACGCACCCCCACATCTCGACGGGGCAGCGACACAACAAGTTCGGCGTCCCGATCGGGGACGTGCCAGCGCTCGTGCGCGGCATGCGCGACCGCGCCGGCTTGCACGTCGTTGGATTGCACGTACACCTCGGCTCGCAAATGACGAGCCTCGAGCCGAGCGCCCGCGCGGTTGCCGCGATCGTGCCGATCGCCCGCGCGCTCAAGGCCGAAGGCGTGCCGCTCGATCACCTGGATCTCGGTGGCGGGCTGGGCATCTCGTACGATGAAGGGCCAGCCCCGGATTTCCAGGCATACGCGGCAGTTGTCCAGCAGGCGGCGCGCGACAGCGGTCTGTCCCTCGTTCTCGAGCCGGGCCGGACACTCGTCGGCCCGGCAGGGGCGCTGGTTGCCCGCGTCGTCGACGTCAAGCCGCACCACGCCGGCCATTTCGTGGTGCTCGATGCTGGGATGACCGAGCTCTTGCGCCCGGCGCTCTATGGCGCGTTTCACCGGATCGTTCCCGTCAGGCGCCGTCACGCGCCCACGGCGACCTGTGACATCGTCGGACCGGTGTGCGAGAGCAGCGACATCCTCGGACTGGCTCGCGAGCTCCCATTGCCGGAGGTGGACGACCTCCTCGCCATTCTCGATGCCGGTGCTTACGGCTCCGCCATGGCCTCGAACTACAACCGGCGTCCGCTCCCGGCGGAAGTGCTCGTCGAGAACGCGGCGTGGCGCATCATCCGCCGCCGGCAGACCGTTGACGATATGCTGGCCGGGGAGATCTAGGGCGGAGACGACGTGCTCATCGCGGTTGAGGGAATCGATCAGAGCGGCAAGCAGACGCAGGTGGAGTCGCTCGCGCGGCATTTGCGGGCGCCACGCCGGCGGGTCGAGACGCTGGAGTTTCCCGTCTACGTCACGCCTATCGGGCAAGAGATCCGCGCCGCGCTCGAGAGTCAGCGGCGCTTCCCGGCAGATGTCTTGCAGCTTCTCTTCATCGCCAATCGCGGCGAGCTCCGCCAACAGATCGAAGCGTGGTTATCGGAGGGTACCCACGTCATTTGCGATCGCTACATGGCCTCCTCTGTTGCCTACGGCGAAGCACAAGGCCTCGATCCAACGTGGCTGCGGGACATTCAGCGCTTTCTTCCACAACCCGACGTGACGATGCTGCTCGACATCACGCCGTCGGTTGCAGCCCTCCGCAAGCAGCAGGGACGCGATCGGTTCGAAGCAGACCTGGCTTTGCTGGAGCGGGTGCGCGAAAGCTACCTCCGCCAGGCCCGTGAAGACAACTGGATCATCGTGGACGCCTCGCAGAGCAAAGAGGAAGTGGCCAAGGCGGTTCGCGCCAGCTTGCTGTTGATCCCGGCTGATCGCTGATTCCTTTCATCCCATGACGGCGCGAGTTCGGGCCCTATCGGCCATGTAGGCCCGCCTAAAGGCGGACCCCACGAATTTATTCACACGCTCTTTAGGCCCCTCGTCGCGCTACGCCAAGAAGGTCAAGTGAACAGCGTTGCCTCTATCCCTTCCCGGCCACGATGGCCTCTACCAAGCGCTGCAAATAGAAGCTCTCGCGCTGGTGAATCGATGGA
>JBOGIN010000519.1:0-5657 GCA_050742275.1 Vicinamibacteraceae bacterium | reverse complement strand
CGACCACGCCGACCACAACCCCTCGTGCGATGATTCGCGCCGGCCCTCCGAACCGACGATGCCGTCGTAGATGCTCGAACGAGGCCGATCGTCTCAGGGCCAATCGTGCGACCCTCACGAGCGGCGGCGGCAGCGCGAACGCACGGTTCTGGACGAGGCGCCCGTCGGCGAGCGCGACGAGAAACGGCTGGCGCACGTGTCCGAACTGTGTGCGCACGTAGTCTTCGATGTCGAGTCCCGGGTCAGCATCCAGCGCTGCCGAGATGTCAGACGCCACGAGCTGGGCCAGCCGCTGTGGCGAGTGCCCACCCAGCGAGCCGCTACCGTGGCCGCTGAGCCACAGGAACAACAGCCCCTGCGCGACGAGCAGCCCGGTGACGCAGACGATGAAGCCCAGTCCGATGCGCCAGTACAGGCTGCGATACCAGATCGGGTCAGACATCGGCGGCTCGGTACCCAATGCCCCACACCGTGAGGATAATTGTGGGAGTTGCAGGGTCTCGCTCGATCTTCCGTCGCAGGCGCTTCACGAGCGTGTCGATGCTGCGCTCGGTGACGAAGGCCTCTCCCTTCCATACACGTGCGAGCAGGGTTCGGCGACTGAACACGATGCCGGGGTTGGAGAGCAGTAGATACAGCAGGTCGAACTCCCGCGCCGTGAGGTCGACATCACGGCCATCGACGCTCGCTCGGCGCCGAGCCGGATCGATGAGCACCTGTTGGAGACGGACCGTCCGCTCACTTGGCTCGGTAGCCGTGCCCGCCGGCAGCGGGCGCCGCCGGCGAGTCAGCGCACGCGCCCGAGCTCGCGGACGCCGAACGGCTTCGTCAGATAGTCGTCGGCGCCGCTTTCGAGGCCGAGCACCTTGTCTGCCTCTTCTCGGCGCGCCGTCAGCAGCAGGACCGGCACGTCTCGATTGATCGACTCCCGCCGCACGGCGCGCAGCACGGTCAACCCATCCAGCCCCGGCAGCATCAGGTCGAGGATGACGAGATCGAACCGTTCCTCGCGGGCCAGGCGAAGGGCCGCGTGCCCATCGCCCACTGCGGTGGCCGACCAACCTTCCAACTCGAGGTGGAGCGCCACCAGATCGCGGATGTGTCGCTCGTCCTCGACCACGAGCACACGTCGTGCCGGCTCAGTGCGTTCGGTGACTTGCGGTTCCCGCGCCGACATTGGCAATTCTCGATTCTCAACCAAGTCTAGCGGAGAAGTGTACTGCCACAGTTTTTTCACAATTGCGCCATGGCGCCGCCACAGGTCGGCCCGTCCAATGAAGTGGAGGTCGATAACCATGATGTCAAACACGAGAACGGTGAAGAGGACGGTTCTGGCGCTTAGCGCGGTAGCGGTCATGGCGCTTGGCGCGCTGGCGCTCGCGCAGCCTGGACACGGCGGGTGGCACGGTCCAGGACGGCACATGCACGTGGGAGGTGCGGGCTTCTGGGTGCTCCACCAATTGGATCTTTCCGACGAGCAGCGCGCGCAGGTGCAGGCGATCCAAGAGCAGCATCGTGCCGAGCTCCAGGCGCTCTCCGAAAAGCTCAAGCCGGCGCACGCCGCGCTGGCGGCTGCGGCGATGAGCGTGCCGGCAGACGAGGCACAGATCCAGGCGCGGGCCGCGGAGCTCGGGGTGGTTCAGACCGAGGCTGTCGTGCTGCACGCACGCATCCAGGCGGAGGTCTTTCAAGTCTTGACCCCGGAGCAGCAAGAGAAGGCCAAAGCGCTGCACGAGGAACGGCACGAGCGGCGTGCCGAGCACCGGGACCGGCATCAGTAGGCCTCAGGCGTCAGGCGTCAGCAGGCACCAGGCGTCAGCGATCAGCAGGCGGCTGACGCCTCACGCCTGACCCCTGCTGACCCTGACCCCTGATCCCTGACCCCTTTCAGAAACTGACCCGCGCGGCGAGCTGAAGCTGTCGCGGCAAGCCATTCTGCCTAGTGATCGTGCCGAACGCCGAGCTGGTAGGCGAGGTATTCGGGTTGATTAAATTCGTCCGGTTGAGTGCGTTGTAGACCTCGAAGCGGAGCTGCAACCGCGCGCGGCTCCCCAAGGAGAGGTTCTTCAGGAAGCCGAGATCCAGGACGGCGTAGCCGGGGCCGCGTACCTCGCTGAAGCGCGTGGGCCGGGTCCGCACGTTCGAGACGAGCTGCTCCGACGAGGCGCGGACGAAGGCGTCGGTGTTGAACCAGCGTTCGAAGCCGCGATCGCCGCCGGGGAGCGCGATGTCATCGACCGTGGCTCCCTCGGCCAACAGGAAGTTGCCAAAGCCGAGCGGCGCGCCACTCTGGGCCTTGAAGAGAAAGCTCACCTGCCAGCCACCGAGGAGGCCATCGATCATTGGGCGCCAGTTGTTCCCCCAGTGCCGGCCGCGCCCAGCCGGGACCTCCCAGATACCGCTCGTGGAGAGCACGTGCGTGCGATCGAACGGGCCGATCACGCGCTCGGGCCGCTGGTCGGTGTCGTTGAGGAATGCCGTTTCGCTCATCGTGCGCGACCAGGTGTACGCCATTTGGAGCGTGAGGCCGCTCGACATGCGGCGCTCGATGCGGCCCTGAAGGGCGTGGTAATCGATCGCGCCGATCGTCTCATCCGCGTCGATGGAGGTGAACTGCGGATATGGACGAAGCAGTTGCTGCTGCTCGACAGTATCGCCTGCCAAGTCAGTGCCCGGCAGGAGCGAGGCGAACGGATTGGGCACGGCAGCCGTCAAGCTGTCGTGCGTGGCATCGTCTCGCACGGGAGACGTCGAGAGATATTCGCGCGGCACCGGGTTGAGCTCGCGCGTCACCGGGAGATGCTCGCTGTGCGCGCCAACGTAGGTGGCTTCGACCAGGATCTGCCAGGGCAGCTCTTGCTGGACACCGAGCGACCAGCGATGGCTTCGGGGCGTCTCCACATCGGCGACGTAGGGGAACGCGGCGCCGAGACCGACGTTCGTCATGAGGCCGAGTGAGCTGCCGGTCGGCTCGAGCAGGCCATCCGGCAGCGGATTGGCGAGCGTCGCGATGAAGGTCTGCCCGCTGTCGAGTGAGGGAACGATCGCAGTGTCGCGCGTGAAGCCCACTTGATTGACGGTCATCCGGTTGGCGCCGAGCATGTCGTAGAAGAGGCCGTAGCCGCCGCGCACGGCGGTCGTGGCCGTCGCCAGCCAGGAGAAGCCGGCGCGTGGCATCAGGTTCGCCAGGTTGCGCTCCCACGCTTCGGACGGCCCGCCGGTGTCCGGATAGAGCATGCCGCCGCGGACACGGAACTGGTCGACCGGCACTTCCGCTATGGGGGTGCGCGCATAGGTGGCGCGCACGGTGTCCTCGTTCGGGAGCGGGGTGTCGAAGTCGAACCCGCTGATCATGCGATTCTGGGCTTCCGTGAGCGGCGCTTCGATCTCGTAGCGCAGCCCCAGGTTGAGCGTGAGGTTCCCCCGCACGCGCCAATCGTCTTGCGCGTAAAAGCCCATCACGCTGGTTCGCTCGGAGTACTCGGCCGCGCGACTCATCTCGCCACCGGTCGGATAGCCGAGCAGGAACGAGGCCAGGTCCTGTCCGATGGGCGCGTCCGGAGAGTTGTCGAGCGGTCCTCGGGTCCAATCGGTGTCGAACGAGATCGAGGGAGAGACGGCAGTGGGAAAGCGGCTGGCGCGCTCGATGTAGTAGCGGTATTCCGTGCCGAGCTTCAGGTTGTGGTTGCCGGCGAGCCACATCAGGCTGCCGTTGGCGGAGTAGACATCGGTCGTGAAGTAGCCATCGCCCGATTCCCAATCGCTGAAATCCGCGTAGTCCGCGTAGTCGAGGAAGGGGAAGGTTGCGGCGCCTTCTGGCGCGAGCGCCACGAGCGACGGGGAGAAGCCCAACGACGCGAGGTCGAACCCTTCGCTGCGCCGGCGCTCCGGGAAGAGCTGCCGCGTGAACCCGCCGCGCACGTTGACCAGGAGGTTGCTCCGGATCGTGTAGGCATCGTCGACGGCGAGCACGCGGTTCTTGCGGTGGAGGACGATGCCGTTCGACAGGTTGCCGAACCAGTCGTTCTTCTCCTCTTCCCAGAAGTCCCAGCTGAAGCGGCCGTAGATGCGGTGCCTGTTCGACACGCTGTGATCGATCCTGCCCGTCGCGGTGTAGTACGTCTCGTCGGCCACGAGCGTCGGGTTCGTGTAGTTGTCGCGGCCGTCAGTGGTGCCGTCCTGGTTCGGCAGCGGCCAGTACTCGAGGATCGCCCGGGCGACCGGATCGATGCGGCCGGCGGGGATGAAGTTGCCGGGAAAGGGATCGCGGATGAAACGGCCCGGCTCGGTGGGGTGCGGCCGCGTGGTGGCGGGATCGTAGATCTGGTACTCGGGCCCGAGCGCGAGCAGCTCCGAGAAGTCACCCCTGCGCATGCGCTCGGTGGGCACCGTTTGCACGGTGGGTTGCGGCACTTCGAAGGGATTGGCTTCCACGCTCGCGAAGTAGAACGTGCGGCTCGACACGACCGGCCCGCCAACAGCCGCGCCAAAGCGATGATCGGTGTAATCACGCTTGGGGACGTCCGCCCGCTCGTCGAAGAAGTTCGGGGCGTCGAGCGCTGAGCTGCGGTACCACTCGTACGCTTGCCCCTGTAGCTCGTTGGTGCCGCTCTTGGTGACGATGTTGACCACGGCGCCCATGGTGTTGCCGATGGCGCTGTCGTACGTCGTCGTGTGGATCTTGAACTCCTCGACCGCTGCGGAGGGTGGGCTGTAGGCCACACGGTCGTTCGCGACGTTGGCGACGCCGTCGAGCGTGAAGTTGTTCTGCTTCTCACCGATTCCAACCGTGGAGAACTGAGAGAGGCCGTTGTTGAACGCTGCCTTGCGGAGGCGCAGGTCGGTCGTGTTGACCACGCCCGGCGCCAGCGACACGAGCTCCACCGCACTGCCTTCTCGAATCGGCAGCTCGGCGATACGCCGCGCATCGACGACCTGCCCCAGGCTGGCCGACACGCGGTCCACGGCTGCGCCGGTCGCGGTCACCTGCACCTGGTCGGTCACCTGCCCCACCTGGAGCGTGGCATCCACGGCGAGCAGGTCCGCCACGTGGAGCTCGATGCCGTCACGGACGAACGACGTGAATCCGTCGAGGGCGACCGTGACGCGATACGTGCCAGGGTTGAGGAACGGCACGCGATAGTTGCCGTTGTCGTTCGACGTCGCCGTGGTCGTCACCCCGGTGGCGACGTTGAGCACCTCCACGCTCGCGCCTGGAATGGCGGCGCCACTCTCATCGGAGACGTGGCCTTGAATGGCGCCGCGAGCCTCCTGGGCGCTCGTGACGGCTGGCGCGGTGAGGGTGACGGCCAATAGCGCAAAGAATAGTGCGCGCATACAACCTTCCTCGAGCCGCCGCAGGTGAAAAAACGAGAGGTCGTTCTGATAAACAGAACGTATTCTGTTGGCGGCCTGAATTGGCGAACTCTACTGTTCGAGGCAACGGGTGTCAAGGGAAGCAGGGATCAAGGGATCAAGGGATCGAGGGATCGAGGGATCAAGGGGGCAGTTCGGGCGAAGGTGGTGGACGTCGCTGCGACATTGCTTCTAGTGGACCGTACACGACAGTTGTAACGCATTAGGCGATCCGACGAGTGGGGTCGGCATAAGACCAATTGAACGGCTTGGCCGAGTCGTTGTGGCGACGGATGTAGCGC
>JBOGIN010000518.1:0-4846 GCA_050742275.1 Vicinamibacteraceae bacterium | reverse complement strand
TTCCCGCTCGACGTCGACGCCAAGTCGCTCGGCTAGCTTGTCGACGTCCACCTTCCCACTGAACACGAACGTGCCCTGCTGCTCCTCGACGATCGGCTCCGCCTCGACGTCGTACTCATCCCGGATCTCCCCGACGAGCTCCTCGACGAGATCTTCCATCGTGACCAGACCAGCGGTCCCGCCATATTCGTCGACGACGAGCGCCGACTGCACGTGCGCCTGCTGCATCTCCTTGAGCAGCTCCGGCACGCGCTTGGTTTCCGGGACGACGTGCGCCGGCCGAATCAGCGGTGTGATGGGATCTTCCGGGCGGCGCGGATCATCCAGCAGCAGGTCCTTCACGTTGACGAACCCCAGGATGTTGTCCAGGCTGTCCCGATACACGGGGAGCCTCGAGTACTGCTGGTCTCGAAAGAGCGCGTCCAGCTCCCCAATGGTCGCGTCCGCCCGGATGGCGACGATATCCGGACGCGGCGTCATGACCTCGCGCACCAGACGATCCTGGAACTCGACCATCGAGATGAACAGCCGCCGCTCCTCTCGCGCCTCCTCGGCTACCTCTTGCTCGGCGCTCGCTTCCGCCGCGACGGCCGGCGACGGCTCCGCGAGCTCCTCGGCCTCGTTGCGAGCGGGCGGACGCTCACGCCCGTTCAGCCCGCTCCGCATGAGCGTGACGAGCGGCCGCAAGGGAGCCGCAATCAGGTGGAACGATGGCAGCACCACATCCAGCACCCTCGGCGGGTTTCGGCGGACCACGAGCTGCGGCACGAGGTGCTCGGTCACCAGAATGAAGGCGGCCATCGAGACGAGCAGCCACAGCCAGCCATGCGGCCGCCGCCCTACTTCAATCAGGCTCACCAGCAGCACGGCCGCCAGGACGTCGATCAGGCCCAGCAGCAGGCGTGAGGGAATGAAGAAACGGCTCGGGTCCTCCAGATATCGCCGGACGGTCCGCTTGCCGCTGCCTTCGGCGACCATGCGCAGCGAGAAGCGCATCACCGCCACGAACGCCGTCTGCACGACGCCGACGTAGATGCCGAAGCACCCGAGCAGGAACAGCAGGAGCGGGATCATGGGCTGCCGCCTCGCTCCATCAAGCCGAGCGGCAGACGGCCCCGGCGGCGTAACCGGCGCTCGAGCCGCGCCATCGCGCCGCTGTCTCGCTTGTGATCGTAGCCGAACACATGTAAGAGGCCGTGCAGCGCGAGGACACGGAGCTCCGTCGTCGTGCTGTGGCCTGCTTCGCGCGCCTGCCGTTCCGCCACGCCGGTGGCGATCACAATGTCGCCCAGATGCGGCCCCTGCGGCGTCCTGCTGCGCGTCCGCGGCGGCTTGGTCATCGGAAACGAGAGCACGTCCGTCGCTCGATCGACACCGCGCCACACGCGGTTGAGCGTGCGCATCCGGCGGTCGCTCACGAGCACCACCGTCACGCTGCCGCGCCAGGTGCGCGGCACTACCGAGACGAGCCACTTCGCCAGGCCAGGCGCACGGGCAGGCCGACCGTCGGGGCCGCACACGGTCACGGTTAATGGGGGTTCTGCGCTCACTGATCGCCGTTCTGGTACTCGGCGTACGCCTGGACGATTTGTTGGACGAGCTGGTGTCGGACGACGTCGCGGTCGGTGAAGTACACGAAGGCAATACCGTCGATGCGCCGCACCACCTCGAGCGCCTCGACCATGCCCGAGCGCCGCCCTGGCGGCAGGTCGATCTGCGTGATGTCCCCCGTGATGACCGCCTTGGAGCCGAAACCAAGCCGCGTGAGGAACATCTTCATCTGCTCGGACGTTGTGTTCTGCGCCTCGTCGAGAATGACGAAGGCGTCATTCAACGTGCGGCCGCGCATGAAGGCAATCGGCGCAATCTCGATGGTCTCGCGCTCGAGCAGGCGGTCGACTTTCTCGACGTCGAGCATGTCGTACAGCGCATCATAGAGAGGACGCAAATACGGGTTTACCTTTTCTTGCAGGTCACCCGGAAGGAAGCCGAGCTTCTCACCGGCCTCGACCGCGGGCCGCGCGAGGACGATCCGCGTCACGCGCTTGGCGAGGAGGAAGGCCACCGCCTGCGCCATGGCCAAATAGGTCTTGCCGGTGCCCGCCGGACCGACGCCGAACACAATGTCGTGCCGCTCGATCGCTTCGAGGTAGGCCCGTTGGTTCTTGCTCTTGGGAACGACGGAGCGCTTGCTCGAGGCGCGCAGCGTCCCTTTGAGAAAGTGATCGCGCAGATCGATCTGAGGATCGTGCGCCACCAGATCGGCGGCTGTTCTCACCTCACCCGTCGCGAACCGATATCCCTCGCGGACGAGCGCGCCGAACTGCTCGACGAAGCGCTCGACGCGATCGATGGCGCCCGGCACACCGTCGATGAGCAGCTCGTGACCATTGGTGCGGATCTGAACATCGAACAGCCGCTCGAGCGCACGCAGATTTTCGTCGTAGGCCCCGAAGAGCGTCTCGACGCCCTCGTCCGGGACCGTCAGCTTACGAATAGAGGAGGCTTCGATCTGATTATCTCCTTTATTTGCAGTATATTAAGACTTCGATACTGTACCATGCGGCCCCAAGGCCGTCAAGGCGCGGCGTTACTCGCCCTTCAAGTGTAACTCTCGCAACTGGCGGCGGCCGACCGGGGATGGCGCCCCAGCCATCAGGTCGACGGCGGCGGCGGTTTTCGGGAACGCAATGACCTCCCGAATCGACGATTCGCCGCACAGGAGCGCCACGAGGCGATCGAACCCCAGCGCAATGCCGCCGTGCGGCGGCGTCCCGTACTCGAGCGCGTCCAAGAAGAACCCGAACCGTCGCTGGGCCTCCTCCTCGTCGATGTTCATCAGGCTGAAGATGCGTCGCTGCAGCGCTTGATCGTGAATGCGGATGCTGCCGCTGGCCAGCTCGCTGCCGTTGAGCACGAGGTCGTACGCCTGGGCGCGCACTTTTCCCGCATCGGTGCCCAGCAGCGGCACGTCTGCCGCGCGCGGCGACGTAAAGGGATGATGCATGGCATCCCACCGCTCCTCGCCGTCGTTCCACTCGAACATCGGAAAGCTCACCACCCACAGGAACTCATACGCGTCCGACGCCAGTAGGTTCAGTCGACGCGCGAGCGAGAGCCGGAGCTGACCCAGCCACGCGGAGGTCGCGTTCGGCTCGCCCGCCGCGAGCACCAGCACGCCGTCGTCGCCAGCGCCGGTGGCCTCGAGGGCGGCCCGCAGCAGCGGCTCCCCCACCGCGCGTGCGTTGCTCTTGATCTCGCCCTCGGCCACGCGCGCCCAAATCAGCCCCTGCGCCCCGAGCGACTGCCCTTCGGCCACCAAGTCGTCGAGCTGCTTCCGCGACCAGGACGCAGCGCCCGGAATGGCGAAGCCCCGGATCACGCCCTGCTCCGCCAGCGCCTCTCGAAACGGCCCAAAGGCGGTATCCGCGAAGCGCTCGGAGAAGTCGTCGATGGGCATCCCGCACCGCAGGTCCGGCTTGTCGGTCCCGTAGCGCGCGACCGCTTCGTCGTACGACATGCGCCGGAACGGCGGCGTCACCTCGTGCCCGATCTCGCGAAAGATCGCGCGCATGAGCCCTTCGACGACCGTGAAGACCAGCTCCTCGGATGCAAACGAGAGCTCCAGGTCCACCTGTGTGAACTCCGGCTGCCGGTCGGCGCGCAGATCCTCGTCCCGGAAGCACTTGACGATCTGGAAATAGCGATCGAAGCCGGCGATCATGAGGATCTGCTTGAAGAGCTGCGGCGACTGCGGCAGCGCGAAGAACTCGCCTGGCCGCACACGGCTCGGCACCAAGTAGTCGCGCGCGCCTTCCGGCGTCGACTTGGTGAGAAAGGGCGTCTCGATTTCGAGGAAGCCGTTCTCGTCGAAGTACCGCCGCGTGACCATCGCCACGCGGTGCCGCAGCGTGAGATTCCGTTGCATGCGCAGCCGGCGCAGATCGAGATAGCGGTAGCGGAGCCGCGTCTCCTCCGCCACGGGCGTCTCGTCCGCGATCTGAAACGGGGGACGCTTCGCGTCGTTGAGCAGGCGCAGCTCACGCAGCAGCACCTCGACCTCGCCCGTCTCGATCTTCGAATTGACGGTATCCGCATCGCGCGGCGCACAGCTTCCGGCCACGGCCACGACCATCTCGGGCCGCAAGCGCCGCATGCGCGTCACCAGCTCCTCATCGTCGCGCGCCACGACCTGCGTGACGCCGTAGCGGTCGCGGACATCGATGAAGATGAGCGAGCCGAGGTCCCGGACGCGATGCACCCAGCCGAGCAAGACGACGTCGCGACCGGTGTCCGAGGCGCGCAGCGCGCCGCACGTGTGCGTGCGATAGAGGTATCCGAGCGTTTCCATGGAGTCTCGTTGATTCTTGACCGACGTCTCAGCGGGGGTCTGGCATGGACAGGAGCTGTCGAACCTGATCCGCCACGTCGGATTCTCTCACGGTAAGCTGCGCGCCGCTGCGCATGTCCTTGATCGACACCTCGCCGCGCGCACGCTCCTCGTCACCGAGGATGGCAACACAAGGCACGCCGCGCGACGAGGCGTATCGCATTTGCTTCGCGAGCTTGTGCGCCTCCGGGTAGACATCCACGCGAAGGCCCGCACGACGGAGCGTATGGGCGAGCGCCAGCGTGTCGCTCAGGGTCTCGTCGTTCCAGATCGTCACCATCACGTCTGCGGAGGCGGACGTGAGCCGCTCTGGAAACATCCCGCGCTCGGTCATGACCACGATGATCCGCTCGAGCCCGAGGGAGAATCCGCAGGCGGGAACCTCTTGGCCGAGGAACATGCCAACGAGGTGGTCGTAACGCCCGCCGCCGCCGAGGCTGCCCGCCAGGTCAGAGA
>JBOGIN010000517.1:0-5779 GCA_050742275.1 Vicinamibacteraceae bacterium | reverse complement strand
GTACGACGCCCGTTCGTCGTACCCCGCCGACCGAGAAGCGTTACCCTCCGATTTGCACGACGCTGATGGCGCCACCGGACTCGGCCTTGCAGTCCACGCTGGTGTCCTTGAAGCCGCCCGCGACACGCTCGAGATCCGCATCGCTCAGCTCGCCCTCGGCAGCCACGTGAGGAACGACCACGTACGCCGTCTCGGCCGTCTCCACGACAGCCTTCACGTTGAGGTTGCCAAGCGAGGTGTTGAGCTGGCGCTCGATCGTTCCCTTGGGATCGGCGATGAGAGCTTCGCGATACTTCGGGTTCTCCGTCGCGAACTTGCCGAGCAGGTCCTGAATCTCGCCACGAGTCATCTTCTGAGCCATTTTAATCTTCCTCCACGTTCGTTGTTTTTCAGTGGGCACGGCGCCCAGAACTTCGAATGTTAAGTCTGCGCGCGTGAAGCGACTTCCGCACGCGGTGCCTTTCCTACAGCAACGCGCGTGCCAAGCGGCACATCTGGCACAATCTTCATGAGGGTCAAGGGGTTGCGCTTCGTTGGGCGCATCGGCTGGTCATCCACATGGCACGAGGGCTCCAAGCGTTGGAGTCCAGCCTCGATATGGAGGCCGTGCGCTACGGCTTCAGATCGTGATGGCGGAGAAAGTCCATGAACCGCTGGTAGTCTGACGCCGGAAGTCCAAAGAGGTCCAGCACGCGCCGGTAATTCCCCCCCGCCTTATCGAGGCCGCTCTTGATGACCGCCCGCACTTCCGAACGGTTGAGATTGCGCCGCATGAATGGCTCGTACACAGCCGTCCAGAACGGCTCGCCGTGCTTGACGATGCGCTCGTGGAGGTTCGGCTCGGCCACTGTGGTGCTTCCCGTCGACCCCTCGAGATAGGACAGAAAGTCAGGCGGCTCGATCGTGTCGTCGTCGGCCATCGCATAACCGGTTTTGACGACGCCAATGAGCTGGCGGACGTTGCCGGGCCAATCGTAGCGCTCGAGCAGCTTGAGTGAGCTCTGGGAAAAGCGCTTCGCGATCCCGTATTCCGCCGCGAGACGCTCCAACCAGACGTCGATCAACATCCGCCAGTCGTCTCCTCGCTCGCGAAGGGGCGGCACCGCGAGGTGGAACTGCCGGAGACGGAACAGCAGATCGAACCGGAACTGCTTGGTGGCCACCAAGTCATTGAGATGGCCATTGGTGGCAGACACGACGCGAACATCGACCTGCCGCGAGTGCGTGGCGCCAAGGGGGCGAATCTCACCCGTCGACAGCGTCCGCAGCAGCAGCTGCTGCGTGCTGGGATGGATGTCGGCAATCTCATCGAGAAAGATCACGCCGCCGTCCGCTTCTTCGAAGGCGCCCTTGCGATCGGCAATGGCGCCGGTGAAGCTGCCCTTCACGTGACCGAAGAGCTCGCTCGTGGTGAGATCGCCTTCTTGATACTGCGGGCAGTTGGCGGCAACGAACGGACCACCTCGGCTCGGACCGAGCAGGTAGATGGCTTGGGCGAAGAGCTCCTTCCCGGATCCGCTCTCGCCTGTGACGAGCACCGGCTCGCGGTAACGAGCAATCTTCTCGACCTTCGTCTGTGCTTCGATCAGCGCGGGGGACAGCCCGATCATGTCGATCGCGCGGTGCTCGCCCCATAGGTCCACCGAGAGCGCGCGCAGTCGAAGAGCCACTTCGCTCATGCAACTTGCGCCGAACGTGGTCAACCCGCGAGTCGAGGAGTTGTACGAGGCGGCCATAACCACTGGCGGCTGCTCCCCTCTGCTCTCTGGTCCCGATTCTTCATCTATCGGAACGGTGGATACTCGATGCCGCGGACATCGATGGTCATTCCCACATCGTCGATGGCCGAGCAAGGCAACAAGAAGCCGGCCGCGTCGATGCGATGGGTCGCGCTCGGCTGAAAGTCTTCGATGAAGTAACGGATGCGCGACAGCTCGTCCTCTCGGTCATCGAGCGCCGCGAACGTGATCGTCACGTGCACCGGAACGGTGTTGTCATTCACGCTCCTGCCGGTGACGCGGCAGCAACACAGCTCGGCGTTGTCGGTCGTCGGGCGCAGGCCGACATCGCTCACCGTCACTGCGCTCAGCGAGGGGCCCGTCGGTGAGTCCTCGCACCCGCCAATGACGATCACGAACAGACCGAGCCAGACCCATCTCCAGGCGACGTGGGATACACGCTGATTCGTGCTCCTCATACCCTCCTCAGGAACGCCACGATCCGGCCCCGCAGGTCGCCATCACGGCAGCAGCGGGCCGCCCGAAGAGCCCAGCCTAACATACCGGTGTAACCCCCGCAATTTACATGGAGGGTGACACTTACTCGTCTACAAACGACGCAACCGCTCGATGCGAACATCTGCGACCGGGACGCGGGCTCGCCCGACTGTCATCTGGTTTCTTGATAGAATCCCCGGACGGTTGGCGCCAAATTCCGCCCCGTTCTCACGCCTAGAAGAGTATTTGGATTCGTTGCCGTTAGGCCCTACGACAGGAGGACTCATGATCCGTTGGGTCGCTTCGCATCTGCACCCGACAGCAGCGCTCATCACGCTGCGCGTTTCATCGGCGATCGTGAGCGCGCCCACTATCGTGGCAGCTCAACCGTCGGCATCACCAACCGTGACGCAGGGGGATGTCCCCGCCTCCTCGGAGCAGCCGCCGATCATCACGTTCGCCCCTGAGGGACTCGGCGTGCTGGAGGCCGTCCATCTCGCGCTGAAGCACAACCCGAGCGTTCAGCTGGCCGAGCAGGACATGCGCCAGCGTGCGGGAGAGGCGCAGGAGCAACGCGGCGCCTTCGATCTGACGTTGGACGCGCTCGCCTCCTACAACTACCGCGTCCAGGAGCTGAGCGAGGAGCGCAAGGACAATGAGCGAACCAAGCGCACCGACCTCGCGCAACTCATCGAGGATCAGCGAGAGACCCGCGACGAAGCCGCGGAGCTCCTGCGGCAGCTGCGCGCCGTGCAGAACCGCCCGGGAAGCGAGCAGGTGCGCGCGATTGGCGAGATCGACCCGTCGGTGGGCTCGACACTCGAGCTTCTCGATGCGCTGATTGCATCGGTCAATCCCACGGGGCGCGCCGAGCTGCTGCGCGTGCGCCGCGACTTCATCAACGATTCCATCGGCGAGATACAAGCGGGGCTGGGAGATGTGACCGATGGGTTCGAGGGGGCACAAGAGCGGCTGCGCAACCTGGGCGAAGCGCCAACGGATGAGGTCTTCTATGATGCGCACCTTCGATTCGGCCTCTCCCGCTTGTTCCGCACGGGCATCAACGTGGCGCCGTTCATCGACGGAACGATGGAAGGCACGAACTTCAAGGACAAGCCGCGGTCGGACGAGTTCGGCGGGAAGGGTCTCGAGGATCTTTATACGTTCCGCGCCGGAACGGATCTGTTCGTGCCGCTGGGGCAGGGCCGCGGGCGCGACGCGACGGCCGCGACCGAGCGCGCGGCGAGCAGGGACCTCGACGCGAGCCGACTCGCCTTCACGCACCAGCTCGCCGTCACCGCGCTGAGCGCAACCCAAGCGTACTGGGCTCTGCGTGCGGCACAGGAGTCGGTCGAGATCGCCAACCGTTCGGTCGAGCTGCACCAGGAGATCCTGAAGGCGACCCAGGCCCTCGTGACCGGCGGCGAGCTTCCGCAAATCGAGGAAACCCGCGTGCGCGCCAGCGCCGCCCGCGCGAGCGCGCGGTTGAGAGAAGCCCAGCTCACAGATCACCAGGCGCGGGCGCAGCTCGCCACGGTCCTCGGCGTCAGCACCACAGGTGACGAAGCGACATTGCCTCGAGCGCGCGACGCCTTTCCGGGCTTGCCTGATGCCTCGGTTCTCCAGGAGTGGCTGCAGGAGGTGCCGGAGAGCGCAGTGGAGCAGCGACAGGACTTGGCTGCGGCCGGCACACGCGAGCAGGCGGGCGCCATCCGCGAGCGCGGCGCCACGACCAACCTCCGGCCTCGGCTGGATCTCACCGCCAGCACCTGGTACACGGCCCTCGCCGAGCGGCGCGTCTCGGATGCCATCGATCGTTGGGTCGGACCGAGCGCGAGCGTCCAGCTGGACTTCGAGAAACCGCTCGGCAACAACACGGCGAAAGGCCAATTGCTGGCGCGGCAGGCCGAGCGGCGACAGCTCGAGATTTCCGCCCGTGACACGAGGCGTCTGATCAAGCTCGGTGTCATCAGCACGGCACAATCGCTCGCCGAGACACTCCAGCGGGTCGAGGCGGCCGGGGCAGCGGTCAAGGCCTTCACCACCACGATCGACGGCGAGGTGGAGCGCTTCCGCGCAGGGGAGACCACGCTCATCGATACGCTGCTGACCGAGCAGCAGCGCACCGACGCCGAGCTGGCGCACGTGGCGGCACGCCAGGAAGCCGCGCGGCTGGTTGCGCAGCTTCGGTTCGAGACGGCAACGTTGATGGCGGCTGGAGGCGCGCCGCCGGCCATCGATTCCCTCGTCACGGTGCCTGTCCGACGCGAGCGGAGCGCGCGGTGACGCGTCGGGCGCTCATGACGTTCGTGAGTGCCGCGATGATGCTCACGACGTGCCCTCTCGTCACGAGGGCGCAGGAGGTCGAGGTGCCGACGGCGGGACTGTTCGAAGCGCCGTCGGAGTCACCCGCGCCGCCCCCGGCCGTAATCACCCTGGCAGAGGCTATCGGCTTGACCATCCGCCGTCAGCCGCGCGTCCGCGAGCTCGCCCAGGCCGCACGCCTGGCGTCCGGTCTGCACCAGGCGGAGCGTGGGCGCTTCGACACGACCATTCGCGTGGGATCGGGCCTCGAGTACGAGCAGCAGCCGGCGTTGCCGTTCATGTTGAAGATCGAGACTCAGAGACGCGAGGTCTTGGATGTGGTGGCGGACGCCTTCACCGAGCTCAACGAGCAAATACGCGACGTCGCCTCGGGCAGCACCGGCGCGCTGCCGCGCTGTCCGTTCGACATCGATCCGGACACCGGACGAATCCTGATCGGGCTGGGCCTGGACCCGGGACGCGAGCGGACGCTCATCTTCGACCTTATAGATCCAGACGAGGCGGCGCTGCAAGGGAACGAGGAGCTGCCGATCGGTGCGGTCGAGATCGACGACAGCCTCACGGGATCTCTCGACTTCTGCACGGAGCTCGAGCAGAACATCGAGCAGAGCCGTCTGGCCAGACTCGCCGGCGACCTGGGCTTCCGCGGCGTCCTGACCAGCACGCTGCAGATCAGCGAGGAGACCTTTCCGATGCTCGCCGAGCTCAGCCAGAGCATCGGGACGCGCACGCGGCTCGCCTGGGAGCGGGTCGGCGGGATGCCCGAGGACACGTTCCGCCGCACGTTCTCGGTGAGCGGCGGGTTCACGAAGCCCTTTCGCACCGGATTGGTCGTGAGCGGGAGCGTGCTGCTTCAAAGCGAGGAGCAGAACTACAAGGGGAAGATTCTCGATCCGGCCTTCGGCGGAATGGGTCTCCGTCCACGCTTTCCGTCGCAGGCGTGGCTGGCGCTCGACGTTCCGCTCGGCAAAGGTCTGGGGCGAGACGCCGCGGCGGGTCCCGAGCGATCCGCGGCGCACACGGCTGTCGCACGTCAAGAGCAGCTGCGCCACACCGTGGCCGAAGAAGTGTACCGATCGCTGCTGGCGTACCTGACCCTCGTGGCGGCGCAGGAGAACGTGCGGCTGCTCGAGGACTCTGCGTATCGGCAGGCGGGTTATGTCACGCTCACCGAGCAGCTCGTCACGGCCGAGGAGCTGCCAAAGATCGACCTGGCGCGGGCCCAGGCGCGGGCGGCC
>JBOGIN010000516.1:0-17486 GCA_050742275.1 Vicinamibacteraceae bacterium | reverse complement strand
CGCCTGTGATGATGCCCAGCAGCGCGCCCGCCAGCGCGATCGCGAGTGCCCACTTGAGGTAGTGCCAGCCTATCTGGAGGTTCGTGTACCCGAGCGCCTTGAGCGCTGCGAGCTGTGGACGCTGTAGCGCCAGCGCGCGCGTGAGCGCGATGTTCAGCACAAACGCCGCGACGGACAAAAAGAGGAGCGGGATGACGAAGCCTTGGCTCTCGAGCTGAGCGAGCTCGCTGTTGAGCGTCCAGTTCGAGAACTGCCGTGCGCGCGGAATCGCGCCAAGCCCGCCGTACGGCGTCAGCAGGCGATCGAGCTGCGCAATCACATCGTCGAGCAACGCTCCGCGATCGAGCTTGAGGGCGACATCGTTGAAGCCGCCTTCCATGTCGAAGGCGCTCGCCAGCCCGCGACGCTCCATCCAGAAGATGCCGAACCGGCGGGCGTCGGGAATGATCTCTCCCGGACGGATGCTGTACACGTACTCAGGTGACAGCGCAATGCCCGCGATGGTCAGACGTCGCTTGCGACCGTTGATGATGGCGGAGACCTGATCACCGACTCGGAAGCCATTGGCGTCGCAAAAGGCGCCGCTGGCGATGACCTCGTCTGGTCGAGACGCCGACACCCACGTCCCGTCGCGCATGTGCAGATCATTGAGCGCGGGGCGCTGCGACGCGGGCACGGACACCAGGCGACCGGAGGCCGGTTCGTCGAGGCCCGGAACGTCCAAGACGACATTCGCGACCACTCGGGTCTCGACCTGTGCCACGCCGGGTATTATGCCAATGCGCTCCCTCAAGCGCTCCGGCGCGCGCTTGAGCGAGGCGAACACATCCGCGAACCGCTGACGCTCGTAGTACGCCTGCTGCGTGCGCCGGAGCGAGTCGAAGTTGGAGAGAAACGTCACGAACATCGTCATGCCGGCTGCGATGACCAGCCCGATCGCGATCGCCTGACCCTTCATTGCGAGCAGGTCGCGGAGCAGCTTGCGGTTGAGCGCAGAGATTCGCATGGTCTCGTCGTTACCAAGACACGTCGCGCGCTGAGAGCTTGTGCGCGTTGCGCTCGACAGAGGCCACGTGCCCATCGGCGAGCCGGACGACGGAATCAGCCATGCCCGCGATGGCGGCGTTGTGCGTAATCACCACCGTCGTCGTTCCCAGCTCGGCGTTGACGCGGGCGAGCGCCTCCAGCACGATGATGCCGGTCGTGACGTCGAGTGCGCCGGTCGGCTCGTCGCAGAGCAGCGCAGTGGGTCGCTTGGCAATCGCACGCGCAATGGCGACGCGCTGCTGCTCACCGCCCGAGAGCTGCGACGGAAAGTGGTCGAGGCGGTGCTCCAGATTGACCAGCCGAAGCGCCTCTTCGGGCGTGAGCGGATCGTCGACGATCTCGGTCACCAGCGCGACGTTTTCCCGCGCGGTCAAGCTGGGGATGAGATTGTAGAACTGGAAGACGAACCCGACGTATCGCCTGCGATACTGCGTCAATGCCGCTTCGTCTGCCGCCGTGAGCTCTTGCCCGCGATAGGTGACGCGGCCGCTCGTCGGCACGTCCAGACCGCCGAGGATGTTGAGCAGTGTCGACTTGCCGGAGCCGGATGGCCCGAGGAGCACGACGAACTCGCCTTCGTTGAGCTGCAGGTCCACTTGGCGCAGGGCCGGCACTTCGACCTCGCCCATGATGTAAACCTTCGTCAGGCCCTGGACTTCGAAGACGGGTGACCGTGCCGTCGCGACACCGCTGCCATCGGAAGGCATCACTCGACCTCCTGAGTCGCCGGCTCGAGCATGCGACGGGCGATACGGGACAAGAGATGCGGCAGCGCTTCGCGCTGCTCCGGCGTCAGGGCCTCCCAGTTATCGACGCACCATCGATCCGACGCCGTCTTGAAGGCAAAGACGAGGGCCAATAGCAGATCGGTTGGGACGTCGCGGCGCACACAACCGACCTCCTGGCCGCGCCGGACGAGCGAGAGCTGGAGCTGTTGAACGAGCTCGAGCTTCTCGCCGACGATTTTCCGAACGGCGGGGTCGTCGGGTGCATGGTAGAGATGACGCCAGAGGCCGACCCACCAAGGCATCGACCGGATTACCTCACGCGATCGCTCGCCGAACTCCTCCACGGTCGGCCAAAAGGTGTCCGCCTCGAGACGGCTGAAGTCGAAGACCGTGTCTGGCAGCACGCGCTGCCACGCCCAATCGAGGACCGTGCGGAAGAGATCCGCCTTGTCATCGAAGTAGTAGTAGAAGAGCCCCTTGCTCAGGCTCAACCGCTCGATGATCTTGTTCAACGACGCGCGGTCGTAGCCCTGCGCGGCGAACGCTTCAGCCGCGGCTTCGAGCAGGCGGTCGCGACGGGCCTGATCGAGATTGAGAAATCGGGGACGGGGCATGCAGCGTTCGGCTCGACCCGACCGTCGTCGGACCAACTGGTCGAACCGATCGGTCTAATTCTAGCAGAGAAAATGGGGACAGGCCGGACAGCCCCATTTCTACCGCGCCGTGGCGGCGGTGGGGTCGTCTTTCGTCTTTGCGTCGCTCGACGCTTTGACGAAGTCGTGCCCGGCGATGATGAGGCAGTTCGGTAAGGCCGACGCGACGGAGTCGATGTCCTGCTCGGCGAGGGGTGTCCCCGATAGGGTGAGCTGTTCCAAGGCGCCAAGACTGGCCAGCGCGCGCCCGGCGGCGGGGTCCAACGACGTACCCGCGAGATTCAGCGTGCGAAGCCGTGTGAGGCCGCGCAGGCGGTCCAGGCCCCGGCCGCGGACCTTCGTAAACGCAAGATTCAGGGCGCGCAAGTTCGTCCAGCCCGCTACCGTGGCGATTGCGGCATCGGTGGCATCCGAGTGCGACAGGTCCGCTTCGCGCACGAATGGGGCGAGCGGCGTGAGCCTTGCCAGCGCCTTGTCGACGCCACCGCTCGCGAGGCTGAACGCGCTGACGCGGAGACCGTCTCGAGCATCACTCGAGATCGGCGTAATGACGAGCTTCGTGGCACGGGCGAGCTTCGCGGCCACCTCCAACGGTAACGGTCCGGCCGGCGCCGTGGCCCGATCGAGCAAGCGTGCCACTTCATCAGGCGGGTTCTCGGCCCGACCGATCGTGGCCTCTTCGGAAGCGCCGGACGCGATCCACCAGTGGAGAATCGCCACCTCTTCTTCGTGCAGCGCGGGCCGCCCTTCCGCGGGCATGGCGTCCTCGTGATCCGATGGCAGCGTGACACGCCGGAACATGTCGCTGCGGTCGACATCGCCGGCGCGGACGACCGGACCGTGCTCCCCGCCCTGCTTCAACGCCGCAAAGGAGTCCAAGCGGAGCTCGCCTTCGACCTTGTTGGATCCATGGCACGTCGTACAGTTCTTGCGCAACACGGGCTGTACGAGCGCGTGGAAAATCGGGCTGTCCGGCCCAATCGGCGGCGGTGGGGGTTCACGTCGCCAGGGCGCGTGCTCCGTGAGGTACGTTTCGCCGTGCGTGAGCTGACCGCCCAGATGGCCCGTCCACACTGTGAGCAGGAGGGCCAGCACGAGCACGGCGCGCGAGCAGATCAGCCAGCCACGAAGCACCCCTGGACCGGAGCCGCGAGCCGCCACCACGCGCAGCGCAGCCGCAACGAGCATCGTCGATACCACGCCACTCGCCGCCCAATAGTGGCGGGACAGGATGGTCCCCGTCGTGCCTTCGCCCCGCGCGAGCAGCACACCGAGCGTAAACGCAACGAGCGCGCTGATGGCCCCCAGCACCAGGAGAAGCGGCATGGCGACCTCGAGCGAGCGCACACGCTCGCTGCGCCGCAGCCAGACGAGGGCAGGACGGGCGGCGACGAGGTCGAGCGCAAACGCCAGCGGCACCAACACGACTGGGAAATGGACGAGAAGTGGATGGAAGCGACCGAGGAATGCCAGCCAGCCGCCCGCCGCGCTGCCCGACGGGGGGACGAACAGCGGCAGCAGTGGCGGCACCAGCGCGATGAGCAGGGCTACGACGATGAGAGGACGTCCAATCGGCATCTAGATCGATCCCTGCGTTGATTCTTGGGGGACGCCGCGCAGCGGCTCCTGCGCTTCTCGCCACACGTAGCCCCGACGCGCCTGGAGGATGGCTTGCAACTGATACGCGGGCCCCAGCGCGAAACAGGCGCTTGCGACGAACCAAATATGCCAGGAAGCAACGGCGAGCGCATACGGCAAATGGCCCTCCCCCCACGCCCAGAGTCCCATGTCGCCAAGCGACGTCAGCAAAACTGCGGCGGTAAAGGCGACCCAACACCGAGGAATCAGTCCCCATCCCAGGTTGGCCGCCGATCGATGGACGAGTATGGCCTCCAGCAAGAGCACGCACAACAACGGGTCGCTCGTCCATGCGAGCACGACGTCGACCGGCTCGCCTCCAGGCGTTGACGTCAGGACAGAGCTGACGAGGAAGTGGACGGTGTACCCGCAGACGATGCCGATGAGCGTGAAATCAATCGGCTCGAGCCGGCCCAGGACGCCGTTCCGGCGGCAGGCGCGGAGCACGTAGAACAGCCCGCATGCCAGCAGTGCCATGTACAGCGGGTTGAGCAGGCGTCCGACATCCAGGGCGCGAGGAATCAGCGTCTCACTCAGGCCGGCAGGCAGGAACACGACCGGATTCATCAACGACCGTCCGCCCAGCACGTGTCCCGTGAGCGCGCCTGCCAACTGACACAATGCCGAGAGAAAGATCAAGAACCACGCTGGACGCAGCAATTCCCCTCTCGAGAAGTGCCGGCAGACGAGCCAGCTCAACGCGGCGCCCAGTGCGCTGCAGGCCATGAAGAAGAGGGCCCCCAGATAATGGAAGTAGCTTTGAATCCACGCTGGATCTCCGGTAGCCCACCACGTTGCCGACGCAACTGCTCCGAGGGCGAGCATCACCGCCGTGCTTGCGGCAATCCACCGCGGCAAGGATTCTAAGCGCGAACAGTCACCTCGGCTTTCGGACGAACGCTGACCTCGGCTTCCGAATGAACGCTGACCTCGGCTTTCGGACGAACGCTGACCTCGGCTTCCGAACGGACCATGTGGCAAGCGAAGCGACGTGTCCATGAGCGTCAACCGCTTGTGCCGGCAATCTGCCGCGCCAACGCTTCACTCGCCCGTCTGCCGAGAAAGACGCTGAAGAGCGCCTGACTGGCGGGCAGCAGGTGCGCTTCGTCTTCGCGCGCCAGGCCGCGGCTCCGCGCGATACGCGTCGCCGCGCGCGTCCCGAAGTACAGCTCGAGCGCGCTCGTGGCGCGCTGGTCCCTCGTGAGCCGCGCTGGGGACAGAGGCCCAGCATCTCCTTCCAGCGTTTCACGCGGGGGAGATGAGTCGTATCCTCGCTCGCTCTGAGCGCCTTGCAACGAGCGCCAGCTGTGTATGTTCGCCTGGAGGCCACGGAAGGTCTCGTCGAGCGCGCGCGCCTCGTGGTCTTCACGCGAGGCGGAGGAGGCCGCCGGCCGTCTGGCGCCGTACAGACGCGCGGCCTCCGTACAGCAAGACCGGCATGCGACTACGTGGGACGCAATCCGCTTGGCTTCGGCCGCGCGCAGCTCGCCGTCGAGCCAGGCCAGCAGCTCCTCGATCCGGGCATGCCGCCATGGCGTCACGCGCGGTATCCATTCGAGGAAACGAATCATCGTGCGCTCCTTCGCGGGCAGGGCGCTCGTTCCATCCCGCCGATGGCGAGGCGCAGCTTTCTCATGGCGCGCGAGATCAGCGCGCCGACCGTGCCCGACCGGACGCTCAATGAGGCAGCGATCTCCTCGTATCGGAGGCCGGTGCTGCGGAGCCTGATGCAGGCCAGCTCGCGAGGCGTCAGCGTGGCCTCGATGAGGACAAGGAGCTCCCGCCGGTAGTATGCGGCCTCCACGTCCTGGCGCGCGTCCGAGAGGGACGACAGCTCCTCGATGCCGTGTTGATGGCTGGCGGGGCAGGCTTTCATCCTGTCGAGCAGGTAATTGCGCATCACGCGGTACACCCAGGCGCGCGCGTTGATGATCCGCGTCCCGCGGGAGCGCGCGACGAAGTAGCGCATGAACGCTTCTTGGAGCGCATCGCGAGCGAGCTCCTCGTCTCTGCTCAGCAGGAGGGCGTAACGCCGAAGCTCGCTGGCCCGTGCCTGATAGAGCGCCGACGTCTCACGCTCTGCCTGCTCGGCCAACGAATCGGCGGCAGATCGTGCGGTGTCCAGGTGACCCAGCGGCAGGGCGAGCGGCTTGGTCATCCCATGCGACGCGAGAGAGGCAAATACGCCGCGCTGCATAACTCCGACCGTAAGAGGAAGCCGTCGTCGCCCAGCATAGCACGCGAGGGCGTGCCGGAGCCCCGACCCCTCGCCGATGCAACCCTGTTCCGCGCACGTAAAGAAATCCACCCGTCGAATCGTCACAGCACCAACGCAATCCGACGCAGGGGCCGTGCTCTGGAAAGGACGGGTGGGGTGTGTTTCGCGCACGTGCAAGAAGCGGAGACAGGTCGCGGGCGCTCCTTGGTCTCGCGGCCGTGATGATACTTCTCGGGCCGTCGCTCGGCCTGGCGCAAATAGGCCGCGGCGTGATCACCGGCGTGGTGACCGATGCCTCGTCAGCGGTGCTGCCGGGCGTGACGGTGGCCGTGACCAACCAAGAGACCGGCGCCGCGCAGGTTGCCGTGAGCAACGAGCGTGGTCTCTACTCGATTCCAAACCTCGCGCCGGGCACCTACTCGGCGTCGTTCACGCTGCCCGGGATGAAGGCTGCCGCGGTCGAGGACGTCAGCGTCTCGGTCAATCAGACCGTGCAGCTGGACATGGCCATGGAAGTGGGCGCGGTCGAAGAGACCGTCACCGTGACCGGGGCGCCCATCCTCAATACCCAGACATCGAGCGTGGGCACAGGCCTCGACCACCGCACGATCACGAATCTCCCGTTGCCCATCGATGGCGGACGTGGCCTCGAGTCGTTCACCTACGCGGTCACACCGTCGGTGGAAGGGAATGCGTGGACGTCTTACATCAACGGCGGGCCGGCGTTCTCGAAGGAGGCGCTCTTCGATGGCACGACGGGCACCGTGCAGATCGGGGGCGACATCGAGGCGACGAGCCCGTCGCTCGAAGCCGTTGAGCAGTTCAAGGTCGAAACCAGCGGGATGCCGGCAGAGCTCGGGCGGACCGGCGGCGGCGTCATGATCTTCGCGCTCAAATCGGGGACGAATCAGTTCCATGGCAGCGCCGTGAGCTTCTTGCGGAACGAGGTGCTGAACGCCAACACCTGGAACAACAACTTCATCGCCGCCACGCGCCCCGAGGACGCGCACTTGTACGACAAGCCCAAGGACCGGCAATTCACGTACGCCTTCAGCGGCGGCGGTCCAATCGTCAGGAACAAGACGTTCTTCTTCGGGGCATTCGAGCGTTTCTCCAAGGACGATCTGACGCTGGGGCCGCTCGGCGCGACGGTGCCCATCGCAGCATTTCTCGACGGCGACTTCAGCGCGCTCCTCGATACGGGGCGCGCGCCGCTCGGCGAGGATGCTGCCGGCAACCCCATCCATCCCGGCACCATCATCGATCCCCAGACGGGCATCGTCTTTCCCGGCAACGTGATTCCCGCGAATCGAATCAGCGAGGTCTCGCGCGGGGTCGCGGATCTCTACCGGCAGTCCTACCAGCCCGCCATCCCGGATCGGCTGCGCGACAACAATGCCTTGCCGAGCGCGCAAACCACCCATCAGTCGGCGTCGCAGTTCTCGATCAAGATCGATCACGGCTTCAGTGACAGGAACCGGCTGAACGGCTCGTTCATCCTGGTCAATCAGCCGCGGGTCCTGGTCGACTCCGGCGGCATCTGGGATCCCTCGGATCCGAGCGACACTGGCGGCCCGCTCTCACGCGCCCGGCAGCAGGACGTCACGAGCCGCTCGTTCCGCATGAGCCACAACTACGCGTTGGGGGCCAATCTGCTCCACGTGACCAACCTCGCCTACGGGCGCTACCGCAATCCCAGCGTCGCGAGTGCCTCCGACGGCAACTGGCCTGAGCGATTGGGGTTGGGCGCGGGGCCCGGCAACTTTCCCGACATCGGCTTCGGCGATGCGGTGGGGGGCGTCGGAACGAGCCCGATCGGCTATGGCATCTCCGGCTATTACGTCTCCGACGTCTTCACGCTGAGCAACTCTCTGAGCTGGATCAAGGGTCGCCACAGTGCGAAGTTTGGCTTCGAGGGCCGCCTCTACCACATGAACAGCCACTCGCCCGCCGAGTCGGTGCAGCGCTATTCGTTCAGCCACGATCAGACGGGGGCGCCGCTCGAGCCGTGGGCGAATCAGGTGGGCTTCGGCTTTGCGAGCTTCCTGCTCGGCGCCGTCGAAAGCGCGAGTCATGATGTGCCGATTGACTTGTATGGTCGCCGCAAGTACTTCGCGCTCTACGCGCAGGACGACTTCCGGGTCACCGACAGGTTGACGTTGAATCTCGGCCTCCGCTGGGAGACCACCACGCCGCTTACCGAGAAGCACGGCCACTGGGCGAACTTCGAGTACGACCTCGTCAACACGCGTCTCGGCATTCCAGGCGCGCTTGCTTACGCCGCCGACGGCGACAGCTCGTTCATGCGTGAGCGGGACTGGCTCGAGTTCGGGCCGCGCGCCGGCCTGGCGTATCGCGCCACCGACCGCCTCGTCGTTCGCGGCGCCTACGGCATCCTCTACATGCCGCTCGGCTTGAACTTTTGGAGTGGCGTTCCATATGGCTTCTCGCCGGAGTCACAGGGTACCAACCGGGTCACACCGAGGATCGACGGCAGACCGTCGTTCTACTGGGACGAGGGCTACGCCGGGCAGTTCGTGCCTGGCTCCGCAGACCCGAACCACATCCAGTACCCGATGGCGCGCATCGATCCGCGCGCGCTCCAGGCCGGTCGTCTCCAGCAGTGGAACGCCGGGTTCGAATGGCAGTTCGCCGAGGACACGGTTGTCGGCGTCAACTACGTAGGCAATGCCGGCAGCCGGCTGCAAAGCGACCAGTTCGAGCGCAATCAGCCGACCGACGCTGCGGCAGTCACGCGCCTGTTGCAATCCGGCAACGAGTTCGCATGGATTAGCAGCCCCGAAGAGGCGGCGGCCGTGGGCGTGCCGTATCCCTACGAAGGGTTCGCCGGTCCCGCCTGGGTGGGGCTGTCGCCCTTCCCGCAGATTGCGGAGCAGTTCGCGCCGCTCTTCGTCATCGGCGTGCCGAAGGGCAGCTCCGACTATCGGGCGCTCCAGCTCACGGTGACGCGCCGCGGCGTGCGCGGCCTTACCTTCGATCTCGGATACACGTGGTCTCGCGCACGCAGCAACGCGAGCAACGCCTTCGAGGAGAACGGCTGGAACGGTGATATTCAGGACATCACGAAGCTCAATCAGGAGGCCAAGTCGTTGGCCGGGATCGACCGGACGCACATCGTCAAAGGATATGTCTCGTACGAGCTGCCGTTCGGCGAAGGCCGCCGCTTCCTGGCCGACGCCCCCGGGCTCCTCGATGCCCTGATCGGTGGATGGACGGTGGCCGGCATCGTGAGCTATCAGTCGGGTGCGCCGATGATTGTCGTCTCCAACAATTGGTATGAAGCGTGGGCCGCGAGCATTTACGCCAACGTTGACCCGAACGGCAACTTCGCGCGGCAGTTCGACAGAGGGGATTTCGATGCTGCCAACCCTGACGCGCCCGGGAATCGCTACTTCGATCCCGCGCCGTTCAGTAATCCACCCTACGGTCAGTTCGGGACGGGACCACGTCTCCAGCCGGAGCTGCGCGACTTCGGCTACATGCGCGAGGACATCAGCCTGCTCAAGACGTTCAGGATCGCCAACGCGCGCCTCCAGCTGCGCGCCGAGTTCTACAACGTGTTCAATCGTCACTACTTCGGTCCGCCGGTGACCGATATCGACAGTCCGCTCTTCGGACAGGTGACCAGCGCCGGCGGAAGTCCACGTACCGGCCAGATCGGCGTGCGGCTCGACTGGTAAGGAGACGTGGCGATTCGTATCACCCTGACGTTGCTCTCGCTCGTCGTCGTGTCGGCGGGCACGGCGGTGCCCGCGGCGGGCGCGATGTACTATCTGGATTGCGCGGAGGGCAACGATGCGCGCGACGGCCTGTCGCCGGAGCGCCCATGGAAGACCCTGACACGCGTCTCCACACATCGGTTTCGCCCAGGCGACTCGATTCACTTCAAGCGCGGCACGGTGTGCGCCGGCATGCTGTGGCCGAAGGGGTCCGGCGCGCCTGGCGCCCCAATCACGCTCACCGCGTACGGGACAGGACCGCTTCCGAAGATCCAGTCAGGGCCGCAATACGTTGCGGCCTTTCGACTCTTCAATCAGGAGTACTGGCGTGTCGAGAGCATGGAGTTCGCCGGCGGGCAGCCGTACGGCATCTGGATCAGCGGCGACAAGGGCGTGCTGCACCAGATTCACCTGAAGAACATTGTCGTGCACGATGTCACAGGGGAGGTGGGGAAGCAGAAGGAGACCGGCCTCATCATCATCTCGCCGGGATCGGTGGAGCAGCGGTTCGATGACGTGCTCGTCGACGGCGCCACGGCCTACAACACCACGCAGTGGGCCGGCATCCTCGTGGGCGGCGGCGACTTCGGGTTTCCGCCGGAGTCGACACGCAGCACGAACGTGGTCGTTCGTAATTCCATCGTGCACGACGTGCAAGGCGACGGGATCGTGCTGTTTCGCGTGATTCACGGGCTGATCGAGAAGAGCGTCGCATGGCACACCGGCATGCAGTTCAAGGAGACGATCGGTACGCCGAATGGAATCTGGACCTGGATGTGCCGCGATTGCACCGTCCAGTACAACGAAGCCTTCCTCACCGACAGCCCTGGCATCGATGGCGGCGCCTTCGATATCGACTATGGGAACGCGGACAACGTCCTGCAGCACAACTATGGGCACGACACGCAGGGCTACTGCATCGCGGTGTTCGGCGCTGGCTGGGTGACCACCAACAGCGTCGTCCGCGACAATCTCTGCGTGAACAACGGTGTGAGCCCTCGGCTGGCCCGCCACCAGGGAGCCATCACGCTCTCAACGTGGGACGACGGTAAGTTGAAGGGCGTGCGGATGGAGAACAATACCGTCGTGTGGAGCCCGGCCGTGGACGCGCCGGCGGTGAGGAGCACGGCAGACTTCGTTGGCCAGCCGGGAATCTTCAAGAGAAACATCATTCGCTCGACGAGACGTCCATGGATTGCCGACAAGCACGGCTCGCTGCGGCTCGAGGACAACGTCGTCGAGGACCTCGAGTCGGTCGATGGTGGGAAGAGGCCAGCCAACGGGGCCCACGCACAACGCCCGGCAGCCCCCGTGATGGACCTGCCCTCGTCTCTCGCACCGTACGCCGGAAAATGGTTGCTCGTGTCGCAGATCGACACGGGGGAGACGTCGCGCAGTCACGTGGTCATGCTCCAGAGCGTGCGGGAGCAGTACCGCGCGAACGGGCTGCAGGTCGTCTTGCAGGGGAAGGTTGGCCCCAATGCCGCTCACGATTGGCATCTTCGAGACATCCCGATCCTGCAGCCCGGAGGGGACCAATCGACGGCCGCGCGTCCCACGACGATGCTGCTCTCTCCAACGCGAGCGGTGGTGGCTCGTTGGAAGGGCTTCGTTCCGCCAGCCGTGCTAGGAGCGGCGCTCCGACGGCACCTGGGCCCGCCGAACTTTGGTGGAATGCTGGTGTATCATTGATCCACCAAGGCATACTGTTATCTACCCCTCGAAAATGCGTGGAGCACGGAGATTCTCGTTGGCCAGCCGGAGCATCCGGGCCGGCGTGCTGAGCGCGACAGCCCTTGCCGTCGGCGGCTGTCTCTGGTTCGGCACGGACCTGCTGCGTCCCGGCCACGACGTCGATTTCAGCCGAGACATCAAGCCCATCCTCAACGAGAATTGCACGACCTGTCACGGTGGGGTCAAGATGGCCGCGGACTTCAGCCTCCTCTTTCCGGACGAAGCGCTGAAGCCGAGCAAGTCCGGCAAGCCGCCAATCGTCCCGGGAGATCCAGACGAGAGCCTCCTCGTGAAGCGGATCGAAGCCACCGATCCTTCCGAGCGGATGCCGCTCGATCATCCCGCGCTCGGGCCGGAGAAGATCGATCTCCTGCGGCGATGGATCGAGCAAGGCGCGACCTTCGAGCCGCACTGGGCGTTCGTCGCACCAAAACGTCCATCGGTGCCGGAACCGAAGGAGGCGGCGTGGGCCAAGACTCCCATCGATCGCTTCGTGCTCGCGCGCCTCGAAGGGGAAGGAATCCGTCCGGCGCAAGAGGCGGCGCGACGCAAGCTGCTGCGCCGCGTCACCCTCGATCTCATCGGGCTGCCGCCCACGGAATCAGAGCTTGCCCAGTTCGTCGCAGACAGGTCGCCGGGGGCCTACGAGCGCCAGGTGGATCGTCTTCTCGCCTCGCCGCGCTTCGGTGAGCGATGGGCGCAGTGGTGGTTGGATCTCGCGCGTTACGCCGACACCAAGGGATACGAAAAGGACATGTCGCACGACGCCTGGCCGTACCGCGACTGGGTGGTGCGTGCGTTCAACGAGGACCTGCCGTTCGATCGCTTCACGATCGAGCAGCTCGCGGGTGACCTGCTGCCCAACGCGACCGACGAGGACCGCATCGCCAGCGCCTTCCACCGCATGACGATGACGAACGACGAGGGCGGGACCGACGATGAGGAATTCCGCATCGCGGCCGTGATCGATCGCGTCAACACGACGTACGAGGTCTGGCAGGGTGTGACGATGGGCTGCGCCCAATGTCACAACCACCCATACGATCCCATCCGGCAAGAGGACTTCTATCGTTCGTTTGCGTTCTTCAACAACACGGCAGACGACGATCGGGAAGACGAGCTACCAACGCTCGGCATCTACGAGACCGACGCCAATCGCGCCAAGGGCAGGCCGCTCGAGGCCCGGTTTCGTGAGCTGAAGTTGCAGTGGGAAGCGATGGTGGAGCCGGAGCATCCAACAGACCCACCGCGGATGCTCACGGGCGCTCCCAAGCGTGAGTACGAACGCCTGGGCAAGGAGGTCGAGCGCCTCGATGAGGAGCTCGATCAGCTCAGCATCGGGTTGCTGCCGGTGATGGAAGAGCTGTCGGGGGTGGCACGCCGCGAGACACACATCTTCGAGCGGGGCAATTGGACGGCGCCCGGGAAGGTCGTGACCGCGGGCGTGCCCGTGTCGTTGCCGCCGCTCCCAGACGGTGCCCCCGCGAACCGCTTGGGGCTGGCAAAGTGGCTCGTCGGCCCCGACAATCCGCTCACCCCCCGCGTCGTCGTGAATCGCTTCTGGGACCAGATCTTCGACGCCGGTCTCGTGGAGACCGTCGCGGATCTCGGGTCGCAGGGTGAGGCGCCGAGCCACCCAGAGCTACTCGATTGGCTCGCGGTGCATTTTCGCGACGACCTGAAGTGGGACATGAAGCGCCTCCTGCGCTTGATGGTGACGTCGGCGGCCTATCGACAGGACAACAAGCCGCGCCAGGAGTTGGCGGATCGGGATCCGCAGAACCAATTGCTGGCGCGAGGACCGCGTGATCGCCTCAGCGCCGAGATGGTGAGGGATCAGGCGCTCGCGGCATCCGGCCTCCTCAGCACCAAGATGTTCGGACCGGCGGTCATGCCGCCGCAACCGAAGGGTGTCTGGCGATCGCCGTACAACGACCTCGAGTGGGAGACGTCGCCCGGCGAGGACAAGCATCGGCGGGGGGTGTACACGTTCTGGAAGCGGTCTGCGCCGTATCCGTCGTTCATCGCCTTCGATGCGCCGTCGCGCGAGTACTGTGTGAGCCAGCGGGAGACGACCAATACGCCGCTCCAAGCGCTCGTCCTGTTGAACGATCCGGTGTATCTCGAGTCCGCGGCTGCGCTCGCGGAGGAAATGCGCTCGTGGGACGGCAACCCGTCGAAGAAGCTCGCGCGCGGGTTCAAGCGGTTGACGGCGCGCGATCCCGAGCCGGACGAGCTGGCGTTGATCGCCGACTATTTGAAGGGGGCCCAGGCGCGATACGCGGCGGCGCCGGAGCAGGCGGAGGCGCTCGCCAACGGCGACGCCGAGCTCGCGGCCTACGTCGCCACGGCGAGCATGATGCTGAACCTGGACGAGGTGCTGACGAAATAGGCGCGGACGCGGGGCCTGAAGGCCCCGCGCTACCGTGGTGGAGGGGCCTACGTCGCGCGGCTTTCTGTGCCGTACGTAGCGCGTGGGCCTTCACCAGTACCGTACGTCGCGCGCGGCCTTTGCCAGTACCGTACGTGGCGCGTGGCCTTTAGGCCGCGCGGAGACATGTGATGCGACTCGATCTTCTGACGGAGGCACGGCTCGAGGAGGCTCGGCTGACAACGCGCCGACATTTCCTCCGCCATTGTGGCGTTGGCCTTGGCGCGATCTATTTGGCAGGCGTTGGTGAGTCGGCGTGGAGTGCGTCAGGGCCGAAGGATATCGACCTCACGAACCCGCTAGCACCACGGCCGCCACAGTTTGCTCCGCGGGCAAAGCGCATCATCTACCTCCACATGGCCGGTGCGCCCTCGCAGCTCGAGATGTTCGATCACAAGCCAAAGCTGCGAGAGCTGGACGGGCAGCGCTGTCCGGACTCGTTGCTCAAAGGGCGAAAGTTTGCGTTCATCCGTGGCGTGCCGACGATGCTCGGGCCGCAATTCGAGATGAAGCAGTACGGCAAGAGCGGCGCCTGGGTCTCGGAGCTCCTGCCCGACGTCGCGAAGGTGGTCGACGACGTGTGCTTCGTCAAGTCGATGCACACCGGCGAGATCAATCACGCTCCGGCGCAGCTCTTCGTCCACACCGGCGCGCCGCGCCTCGGACGCCCGAGCCTTGGATCCTGGGTCGTCTACGGCCTCGGCTCCGAGAACCAGAACCTCCCGGGGTTCATCGCCCTCGTGTCGGGTGGCCACGCTCCCGACGCCGGCAAGAGCGTGTGGGGCAGCGGCTTTCTGCCCTCCGTGTATCAGGGTGTGCAGTGCCGCAGCGACGGCGATCCGATTCTCTACGTGAAGAACCCCGACGGCGTGTCTCGCGAGGAGCGGCGGAAGGCGCTCGACGTGCTGAACGCCCTCAATCGCAAGCAGCTCGCCGAGGTGGGTGATCCGGAGACGCTCGCGCGGATCGCGCAGTACGAGCTGGCGTTCCGCATGCAGATCAGCGTGCCGGAAGTGATGGATATCAGCAAAGAGCCCGCGTACATCCACGAGATGTACGGCACCGAGCCGGGCGCCGAATCGCTGGCAAACAACTGTCTGCTCGCCCGGCGGCTCATCGAGCGTGGGGTGCGTTTCGTACAGCTCTTCGATTGGGGCTGGGACTCACACGGCGCTTCGGAATCCGAGGCGCTGAACAGCGGCTTCCTGCGGCAGTGCCGCGTGATGAACAAAGCGGTGGGAGCGCTCATCGCCGACCTCAAGCAGCGCGGCTTGCTGGAGGACACGCTCGACGTCTGGGGGGGCGAGTTCGGCCGGACGCCGATGCAGGAGAATCGCGGCGGCACGATCAACAAGTTCGTCGGCCGCGATCACCATCCCGAAGCGTTCACGGTCTTCCTGGCGGGCGGCGGCATCAAGCCGGGAATGACCTATGGCGAGACGGACGAGCTCGGATACACGGTGGTGCGCGATCCAGTGCACGTCCACGACCTCCAGGCGACCATCCTCGACCGCCTCGGCTTCGATCACACGAAGCTGACCTACGATTATCTCGGCCGGCCGTTCCGGTTGACGGACGTCGAAGGGAAGGTGGTGAGGGGCATTCTTGCTTAGACAGGGGTCAGCGGTCAGGCCCTGACACCTTATCCCTGAGCCCTGCTGTCGCCTGACCCCTGCCCCCTGACGCCTGTCTATTCCTTGAGGTACCCCAGATACGCCGCCAGCGCCGCCTGGTTGTGCTGCCGGACGAAATCCTGAGCCGCGGCGACGTTGCGGGCGCGGAGGGCCGCGAGAATCGCGCGGTGCTCCTGCTGCGCCTGCGCGACGCGGTGCACGAGCACACCCTGGAAGTAAAAGCGGCGGACGCGTCCCCAGCGCGCGAGCACTCGCTCGCTCATCTCCTGCAGCAGCGCCAGCTTGGGGATGGCGCTGATCGTCAGGTGGAACCGCGTGTTCAGCTCGGCCCATTGCTCGTGGTGTCCCGCCACGGCGGCTTCGTCCATCCGATCGACGAGCGCGGCCAGCGCCTGGAGATCCTCCGCCATTGCCCGCTCCGCCACGAGCTTCGTGGCGACGGTCTCGAGTCCCTCGAGCACCGTGAAGACGTCTTGAATGGACTCGCGCGAGACCGGCGCGACCGTGGTTCCCACGTGGGGGACGTTCACGACGAGCCCCTCCGACTGCAGCATGTGAAGCGCTTCGCGGATTGGGATCGTGCTGACCTTGAGACGACGAGCGAGGTCGTCGATGACCAGCCGCTCGCTGGGCCGCAGCTCGCAGGTCATGATGGCATCGCGCAGCGTCTGGTAGACGAACTCCTGCTTGGTGCGATGTCTGGTGTCCTTGGGAAGCGCCAGGGGCATAGTCAGGAAACGGGAAACGGGAAACGGGAAACGGGAAACGGGATTCAGGATTCAGGATTCGGGATTCGGGATTCAGGGTCATGAGCCATGGGTGATGGAAGCGTCGCGCATCACGTATTCCGTGCTGGCTGAGCGGGCGGCCGGTTGGTCTTGGCCAGGACGTCATCGGCCGCCGCGAGCTGGGCAGGGTTGATGTCGCACACCGCACGCACATCGCCAAACGCCGGGTCCGTCTGTCCCAGATGCACAGGCCCTCCACAGCTACTCGGACTCAGTTCCCTGCGAATATCCGCGTCTGCACGAGCCAAAGCCTCTCAACCTGGTCGTGTATTCGTACGCGCACAACTAGAGCCGCAGGATGTGCATATGATATACGAAACTGGTGCGCGCGGAAGAATCGCCGTCCTGCGACGGCAATTCGCCGACCGCGCCTGCCACGACTGTTCGACGAACGTCCCCAAAAGCGTTTGCTTGGGGCGCCCCGCCGGGCAGGCTCTCAATCTCGACTCTAGTGTGGGTCTGACCGCCGATATCAGGTGGGGAGCTGTGCGGCCGCGCGACGCGAGACGTCACTCCATCTCTTCATCGGCCCAGGGCAGCGGCTGCGGGCCGGGACGAATGCCGGCGATATCGGGATCTTCCTCTCCTCCCGTGCGGGGCGGCGTCTCCGCACGGCGCGTCTTCGAGGCCTGTCGCCGCGCCGCCTTCTGCCGTTGCCGGTCGAGCCGCGCGCGTTCTCGTTCACGTTTGAGCTGTGTGGGTCTCGAACGGGCCATCCAGGTCTCCTCCCTCGGGACAGATAAGGACGTCTTGCCGAAAAGGGGATAGGCCCCTTTTTCGGGCGCCGCTTCCGGAAAAAGAGGGGCTGTCCCCTTTTTCGAACGCGCCCTACGACTTGGGCGTGGCCCGCTTGCCGCGCTTGGACGGCCTGCTCC
>JBOGIN010000515.1:0-4879 GCA_050742275.1 Vicinamibacteraceae bacterium | reverse complement strand
GGCCTGCTCGGAGCCATGTGGCTCACCGCGCTGATGCGATCGCTCCTGTTCGATGTCGGGCCGCGCGATCCGCTGGCGCTCCTGGCGGCGCCGGCGATCTTGTTCTTTGTTGCGATCGTGGCGACGGCCGTGCCCGCAAGCCGTGCGATGCGTATCGATCCCATTGCGGCGCTGCGGGAGGAGTGACCCCAAGAGTTACCTATGTCGCCGGTCCGCACCCGACTTTCCGCTTGACAAGAATTGTCCGACGAGCGCTTTGTGATTGGGGCTCCACGCCAGGAGGTCGTCGCCCCGGACGCGGGCCAAGCCGTGTTGGAAGATGTGGACGGTATACGCGTTTCCGCGGAAACGTCACGACGCGTTGCGTGTGATGCCTCGACCGTGGTGACGGCATGCGCCAGACGGCACGGTGCTCGACGTGGGCGGAAGCGGCGAACGATTCCGCCGGCCATCCGCCGGGCCCTCACCGCTCGTGATCGTCACTGCCAGTTTCCCGGCTGCAGGTGAGCGACTCGACCTGCACTACGCGCTCGACGTGCTGCGGGATCATCCAGCCGCCGTCGCCCGACACGCAGGCGCTTCCGCTGAAATTTCCATGCGGCTTCGCTGTGCCCCTTAGCGCCGTGGTTCGTGACACTCACTCGGCGCGCAGCGCAGTTACCGGATCAACACGAGAGGCCCGGTGCGCAGGGAGCCATGCAGCGAGAAGAGCCGTTCCAAGAAGGGTGATGAGTGTGATCGCGAACACGACAACGTCGCTCGCCGTCACGCCATAGAGGAGCGAGCGGGCGAGGCGCGCGCCGGCCCAGGCGAGCGGTACACCGAGGGCGAGCCCGAGCGAGACGACAACCAGCGTTTCGCGAAGCACGAGGCGGCGAATGCCTGCCGGCGTTGCACCGAGCGCCACGCGGATGCCCATTTCGGCGGTGCGCCGCGCGACCGCGTACGAGACGAGGCCATAGAGACCAATAGCCGCAAGCAGCAGCGCCAGCCCACTGAACAGCGCGGCAACGGTCGTCACGAGGCGTTCTTCTCCGAGCCTGCGATCGAACTGCATGGCTAGCGTGCGAATATCCGTGAGGCCGACATCCGGGTCGAGCAGGCGCACTTGATCACGGAGAGCGCCGACGAGCGTGCGCGCGTCGTCAATGGTGCGGAGGTGAACGGTCAGCCGCGGTGGTCGGGGCTGCTGCGCTATAGGAACGAAGAGCGCCGGTGGTGGTGCCTCGCGCAAAGACAGGAATCCGAAGTCTTGGACAACGGCGACAATCTCTCGCGTGGCGTCGTCGGCATATCGAATCCGCTGGCCAAGTGGGCGTTCCTCCCGCAAGAAGCGCCGAACGAAGGTTTCGTTGACGGCGACCACCGGCAAAGTGCCCGAGCGGTCCGAGGCAAGGAAATCACGACCGGTGACCACCGGCATGCCGGTGGCCGCGAAGTATCCAGGAGTGACGCGACCGACGTGAATGTCGGCATGTGTATTGGTATCGTCCACGACGAGCGGCCCGCCCCAATCGCTTGTCCCGCCCAGTGGACTGTGAACGCCCAGGCCAACGCTGGTCACACCAGGCACCTGCGCGAGTCTCCACCAAAGTTCGTTATAGAAGTGCACGAGGCGTTCACCGGTGTACCCAGCATCGCCAGGCGAGACGTCCGCGACGAGCACACGCTCCGGCTCGACGCGTGCGCCAATCGCTTGAAGATTGTGAAGGGATCGCGCGAGCAGACCAGCCATTACGAGGAGAAACGCGCTCAGTGCAATTTGCGTCGGGACCAAGAACCACCGGAGACCGGCGATGCCGCCACGACGTGGCCCGTCAGACGGCGACGAATTCTTGAGGAACGGCAGCAGATCCGTTCGCGCGGCACGGAGCGCAGGAGCGAGGCTAACGCCCAGCCCAGTGATGAGCGCCAGAAGAAGGGCAAAGAGCAGCACGCGGTGGTCCACCGAAACGTCCACAGACGAAGGCATTTGGCCAGGCACGAGCCGGACCGCTGCGCTCGCGAGTGGTAGGGCAACAACCGCGCCCAAGAGACAGCCAGCTCCAACGAGCGTGCCGCCTTCGACGAGCGCTTGTCTAACGAGGCGCGCGCGTCCCGCGCCAAGCGAGCCGCACAGGGCCAGCTCGCGCTGGCGCGTCGTCGACCGTGCGAGCAGCAGGCTCGTGACGTTGACGCAGCAGATCAACAGGATCGATAGCGAGAGCCCTTGCAGGAGGATGATGGGCGTAGAGACGATCTGTTGTCGCGCGAAGCGGTCGGTTGGTTCCAGAAAGACCCGCTCATCGGGATGATCGCGCTGGAAGGCGCGCAGCGCTGCCGCCGTGGCAGCAGCAGTCGACACCCCGGGGCGCACAGTGCCCACGATCTTCAACCACCAGAACGTCCGTCTCCGTAACGCCGAGCCGTCCGGAAAGAAGCTTCCTTCGAGTTGGAGCGGCAGCCAGAGGTCTGGCGACTGACCCACCTGAAGTCCAAGAAAGGACGCTGCAGTAACGCCGACCACAGCGCACTGCAAACCATTCAGCTGGATCGTGCGACCAACGATCGATGGATCGGCGTCGAAACGCCGCCTCCAGAGTCGATCGCTGATAACGACGGCTCCAGCAACACCGGGGCGATCGTCAGTCGGACCGATGGTTCGCCCGAGTGCCGCCGGAACACCCAGGGTGTCGAAGTAAGTCCCCGACACCAGCTCACCCGTCACGCGATCCATCCTTTCGTTGTCGCGTAACGTCAATGGAAGGTCTGCGTACGCGGCGAGATGGTCGAACACCGGGGCGTGGTCGCGTAAGCCGAGGTAGACATGGTAAGGAAATTCACCGCCACCACCTTGATGACGCAGCGAAACGAGGCGATCCCGCGCAGGCACGGGGAGCGGCTTGAACAACCAGGCGTTCGCGGCGGAGAAGACGGCGATATTCGCACCAAAGCCGAGCGCCAGCGTCAGGACCACGATGGCAGTGAAGCCCGGCTGGCGCACGAGCGTTCGCGTGGCGTGCCGCAGGTCGCTCATCACCATTTCCCGTTCTTGCCGGATCGCATCGCGCATGCGCACCGTTGGAGGGTACGCGCGATCTCGCCAGCCGAGCGGCCGCTCGAGGCGATGGTCCATCACGGACCGAATAGCCTGCCGCCAATACCAGCGCCGGGCACGACGAGGGCCCAAGCGAGGCAGCACGCTTGTCGTAAACTCCTCGTCCAGATCGCCGATGATGGCCGACCGGGCGGCGCCGGTCAGGGTGCGGGTGAGAACCCAACGCGCAAGAGAGGGTGGCTTCATTGCCTCTTCTGACTAAGGTGCTTCGAAGCGGGGCCCCAGATCCGCGGCGAGCCCTCGCAGCAACGCTTGCGTTCGAACCACCGCTTCCTCGCCCGCGGGGAGCACCCGGTAGTAGCGCTTGGCGCGTCCGCCTCGCTCCGGTGTGGGTTCCCCCAGCCAAGAGGTGGCGAAACCGCGTCGTTCGAGCCGCTCCAGCGCCGTATAGACCGCGCCAGCAGACACGACGCGCCCCGTGCGGTCGGCGAGTTCACGGCGGATCGTCACGCCGTAGGCACGATCGCCGAGCCGCAGGACCGCGAGCAGCAAGAGGAGCTCGAACTGGCCAAGCGCCTTGCTCATGGAACCCGCATACCCACAATGTTACTAGTTGTAGTGGAAATCAGCATTGTCGTCAAGTCTCAACAGCTGCCGCGTCCCTGCGCTACCGTTGCTCGCGCTCCTCCGCCAGCTTCGCGAGATAGAGCTTCTCGAAGCGATCGATGGCCTGCTTGTAGCCGTCCGGATCTACGAACGAGCCCGCTTCGTGCTTTTCCCGCATCTCGTAATGCGACGCATGCGCGGCCACCCAGATGTCTGGCGCCAGCGTCCTTTGCTTACGGAACGACTGCGCGAAATCCTCCGCGATCTCTGGATAGTACTTGTTATCGACGAGCGGCATGACGACGGTGCCCATGTTCGCGATGGCGACGTTGGACTTCTTCCCGTTCTCCACCATGTTCATCGAGTAGGTGACGCTCCCTTTCGAATGACCGGGCGTCAGATGTACCTCGAGCTCCGTTCCACCAAGGCGGATGGTGTCGCCATCTCTGAGCCTGCGATCCACCTTGACGGGCGTGAACCGGTATTCCTCAGGGAGGAACGGGTCGCTCTGACCGCCATCGTCGAGCGCTGGAGCATCTGCCTCGGTCGCAAACACGCGTGCACCCGCCAGCTCTTGGATCTCCGCCATTGCAGCGACATGATCGAAATGCGCCTGCATGGTGAGCAGGATCTCGACGTCCTCGAGCCTGTGACCAAGCTTCTCCACGCTGTCGCGGATTGTCTCGGTCGAATCAGCCAGCCCGGTATTGATCAAGATGTGGCCTTCCGGCGTGGTGATGAGGAAGCACGCCAGGTCTTCGGTGCCGACATAGTGCAGGTTGCCCGCAATCTTGTGCGCCGGAAACGGGGCCTTCCAACTCTCCTGCTGCGCAGGCAAGAGCATCGTGAGAGCCATCAGGAAAAGAAAATGAAACATGGGACTCTGGTAGTGGGAATCAGCGACGACGACGTGAGGGATGTGCCTTGGTCGCCGCGGTCAGCTTCCACATCCGTGGGTCGTAGACAAAGGGACGCTTCTCCAGGATCAGGACATGAGGATACTCGGGGTGCGCCGCGTTGAGGAGGATATTGCGGTCGCTCTCGGACAACACGCTCGGCACGCTCAGGGCCAGCGCTCTCCCTTCGTTGACCCACTTGCGGCCGATTGCCTGGACGCTTACTGGAACCGGCACTGCCTTCCACCTTGTAGGCAGTGCCGTGCGCTCGAGGAATAACGCCCCCGCCTCGTCCGGTACCTCGATCTTCACCATGAGGTGCGGCGACTCCGCGAGCTCC
>JBOGIN010000514.1:0-3250 GCA_050742275.1 Vicinamibacteraceae bacterium | reverse complement strand
CGGGCCGTTCGTCGCGGTCAACTGCGCCGCGCTGGTCGAGACGCTGGTGGAGGCGGAGCTGTTTGGCATCGAAGAGCGGACGGCCACCGGTGTCAAGGGACGGCGCGGCAAGTTCGAGCACGCCGATGGTGGGACGTTGTTTCTCGACGAGGTCTCGGACCTCACGCTCCGGGCACAAGCCAAGCTGCTTCGCGCGCTCCAGGAAATGTCCGTGGAGCGTGTAGGCAGCCACGGGACGCGTGTGGTCGATATTCGCCTCATCGCTGCGACGAATCGCAACCTCCTGCAGCTCGTGTCCGAAGGCCGCTTCAGGCTCGATCTCTTCTACCGGCTGAACTCCCTCGAGATCTACGTGCCTCCCCTCCGCACCCGGCGTCCGGACGTCGTCGACCTCACCAAAGCGCTGCTCAAGCGCCACCGGGCGCTCGGCGCGGCGGACATCGCGCCGGAGGCGCTCGAGTCGCTCCTGAGCTATGAGTGGCCGGGGAACGTGCGGGAGCTGGAGCGTGTGATCGAGCGCGCCGTGGCGCTCGCCAACGGTCCCATCATTGAGCTGGACGATCTCCCCGCGGCAATCACGGGCCGGTATCGCGAAGTGCTCGTGTCCAAGGACGAAACCGACGACACGATGCGCGCCTGGGGGAGTCGTTACGCGCGGCTCGTGCTCAGGCGCTGCGGCGGAAGGAAGCGGCAAACCTGCCGTGTTCTCGACATCAGTTACCACACCTTGCAGGCGTACCTCCGATATCCGCTGAAATCGCACGATCGCCACGGTCCGCCATCCGATGCCCTCGAATCACCCGCCGAGCCACGCGACGAAGAGGCCGTGGCCGAAGGGTGACGGTTCGACGTGCGGCCGGACCGTCGCGCGCCCGCTTGACCCTGTAACAGCGCCATAGTACCGTTCTTGGGCTGTGCCGCTGAAGCGCGTCCTCGACGAGGTATCGGCTTCCACGCGAAGGCTCGCGACCAGCTGCGCAACGTGACCATGACGCAGCCGGTTTCCCCACTCAAAGAGACGCCCCTCCACGCTCGACACCTCGCGCACGGCGCTCGGATGGTGCCGTTTGGCGGGTGGGAGATGCCCGTCGAGTACTCGGGTATTGTTGACGAGCACATGGCCGTTCGGACGCGCGCCGGCCTCTTCGACGTCAGCCACATGGGCGAGGTCGAGCTTGCTGGCCGGGACGCGCTGGCCGCGCTCCAATATCTCACCAGCAACGACGCCAGCCGCCTGACCCCCGGCCAGATCCAGTATTCGGCGCTCACCACGCCCGAAGGCACGTTCGTGGACGATGTGCTCGTCTACTGTCTGGCGGACGGGCACTTCCTGATCGTCTTGAACGCGGCCAACACCGACAAGGACATCGCCTGGATCCGCAAGCACACGACCGACGCTGGTGATGTCGTCGTGGTCGACACGAGCAGGCGCTACGCCCTCCTTGCGCTTCAGGGGCCTGCTGCCGCTGACGTGCTGCAGGCGCTGACCGGTGTCGAGCTGGCTGGCTTGAAGTACTACCGCTACGCCAACGGTGAGGTGGCTGGCGTGCGAGGCTTCATTTCCCGAACCGGCTATACGGGTGAGGACGGTTTCGAGATCTTCGTGCCCCCGGCGACGGCAGAGCGCGTCTGGAATGCGCTGGTCGAGGCAGGCGCCGGCGTCGACCTCCGCCCGTGCGGCCTGGGCGCCCGAGATACGCTGCGCCTCGAAGCCGCGATGCGCCTGTACGGCCAGGACATGGACGAGACCACGACGGTCCTGGAGGCGGATCTCGGCTGGATTGTCGGATGGCAGAAGGATCAGTTCCTGGGCGCCGACCGTTTGCGCGCGCAGAAGAACGAAGGTGTGGCCAGGAAGCTCGTAGGCTTCGAGATGCTGGGCCGCGGCATCGCCCGGCAAGGCCATGACGTTTATCTGAACGGCGCCAAGGCGGGCTTCGTGACGAGCGGTACACAGACCCCCTTCTTGAAGAAGGCCATTGGAATGGCGTACTTGCCCGCGGCCGATGCCGTCGTGGGCCGGGAGCTCGAGGTCGAGGTGCGTGGCCGCCGGATTGCGGCGCGCGTCGTGCCGCTGCCCTTCTACAAACGCCCGAGGAGCGGACGCTGATGTATCCAGGTGACTTGAAGTATACGGACGATCACGAGTGGCTTCGCCTGCTGGGCGACGGCAACGCGGAGGTGGGGATTACCGACTATGCCCAGCAGCAACTGGGGGACGTCGTCTTCGTTGAGCTGCCAGAGGCGGGCCGCACCGTGGCCAAAGGGGAAGCCTTCGGCACGATAGAATCAGTGAAGGCGGTTTCGGAGCTGTTCTCGCCTGTGGCGGGTGAGGTGAGCGAGATCAACGGGGAGCTGCAGCAGCGCCCGGAACTGATCAACGCGAATCCACACGAGACCTGGATTATCAAGCTGCGGATCGCCAGTGGCAGTGAGGCCGAAACGCTCTTGTCCAGTGAGCGGTACACGGAGCTCGTTGAGGGAAAGGGATCTAGGGATCTAGGAATCTAGGGACGGGAGGACCGTCCGCCGGGCCAACATCCGACGTTCCTTCGACCTTCGTTAACCCCTCGATCCCTAGATTCCTTGATTCCTTGATCCCTTGACCCCAATGACCACCCCGTCCAACAACGAGTTCGCCCTTCGCCACCTTGGCCCCCGGCCCGATGAGCACCGAGAGATGCTCCGCGTCGTTGGCGCACCATCGCTCGACGACCTGATAGACGAAGTCGTTCCGCCCGACATTCGTCGCACCGGTCCACTCGATTTACCACCAGCGGAGTCCGAGTTCGCCTTCCTCGACCGTCTCCGCAGCATCGCAGTACGGAACCAGGTCTTTCGCTCGTATATCGGTCTCGGCTACTACGACACGATCACGCCAAGCGTCATTTTGCGCATGGTGTTGGAGAACCCTGGCTGGTATACCCCTTACACACCGTATCAGGCCGAGATCGCGCAAGGCAGGCTCGAAGCGCAGCTTACGTTTCAGACGATGGTGAGCGACCTGACGGGCATGGCAGTCGCCAATGCGTCACTCTTGGACGAAGCGTCCGCCGCAGCGGAAGCCATGACGATGCTGCGTCGCGTGCAGACACGTCGGAATGCCGACCGGTTTCTCGTGGCCGACACCTGCTTTCCGCAGACTATCGCGCTCGTCCGGGCCCGCGGCGAGCCGCTCGGCCTCGACGTTCGCGTCGTCCCGCCGTCGAAGCTCGAACTCGACGAGCGCGTGTTCGGCCTGTTGTTGCAG
>JBOGIN010000513.1:0-2331 GCA_050742275.1 Vicinamibacteraceae bacterium | reverse complement strand
GCCAAGCTCGACGCGCGCGGCGAGGCCCGCGTGGAGGTGCCGCTGCCCGTCGACGAACAAGGCAGTGATTACACCGCGACGATTGAGGCACGCGTCGCCGATCAGAGTGGACAGGAGGTCTCGGGTGCGGGGCGCACGGTCGCCACGTACGGCGAATTCCTCATCGCCGCCAGCACTGGACGCTTCGTCTTTCGTCCCCGATCGCCAGTGTCGCTCAGGCTGCGGGTGGTCGACTACGCCGGTCAGCCTCAGGTCGACCTCCCGGTGAACGTCTGGCTCGCGCGCCATGCGTACACGTACGATGACGCCACGGGGCGCAGCGAGGAGCGCGAAGCGCTGGTCACGCAGGGGGTCGTTTCGACGGATGCCTCGGGGCGGGCAACGTGGACGACGAGGCTTCCCGCGGAAGGGGGGAGCTATCGTCTCTACGCCAGCGCGCGCTCCGAGGATCGGGTGGTCAAGAGCAGCGCCTGGGCGTGGGTGCCGCAAACGGGAGAAGAGAGCACGTGGGACCGCGAGCAGCAGCTGGAGCTCATTCCCGATCGTAAGAGCTACCAGCCAGGGGACACGGCGCGCTTCGTCATCCGTGGCGCGGATGCGACCGGCCCCATGCTCGTGACCAAGGAAGGGCGAACGATCACCTGGCATCGAGTCTCGCGGCTCCCTGCCGGCGCGCTGCTGGAGGTGCCGATCGAAGAACAGGATCTGGGCAACACCTGGGTCAACATGGTGTTCCTGAAAGATGACCGCGTGTACCAGGCGGAGCGGCGCGTGGACGTGCCGCCGTTATCGCAAGCGCTCCAGGTGACCGTCACCGCCCGAGCGGCGCTGTCCAGGCCGCGAGAGCCTGGCCTCTTCACCATTCGCACGCTCGACAGCTCCGGCAACCCGGTGCGCGCGCAGGTCAGCGTGGGCGTCGTAGACGAGGCGGTCTACGGCGTGAAGCCGGATACGACGCCTGACCCGCTGCGCGTGTTCTATCGCAACGAATACAGTCGGGTCGGCACGCAGTTTTCGCGCACCTATTCGTTCGTCGGGTATGCGGGGACGCGGACACTGAAGCTCGCCTCGAAACGCCGGCCGCTGACCCTTGCAGATTTCAAAGCAGAGCGTCCCGAGCGCCCCTTCGTCCGCAAGCAGTTTCCCGACGCGATCTATTGGGTGGCGGATCTGGTGACCGACGAGACGGGGACGGCAACCGTGGAGGTCGACTATCCCGACTCGCTCACGACATGGCGGGTCACCGCGCGTGCGATCACCACGGACACGAAGGGAGGCACGGCGGTTGCGCGCGCCACGACCACCAAGGACGTCATTCTTCGGATCGTGCCTCCGCGCTTCCTGACCGAGGGCGATCGGGTCCGCCTGCCGACGGTGGCACACAGCTATCTCGAGGGGACCACCAAGATCAACGTGTCGCTCCAGGCGAACGGCATCGCCAAGGACACGGGCTTCGTCGACACGCAGAGCTGCACGCTCGGTCAGGGCGGTGAGCAGCGTCAGTCGTGGCCGCTCGTCGCCAGGCAGCCTGGAAACGCTCGGCTTACCGGATCCGCCTTGACCGCCGGCCCCGACTCCGACAGCGTCGAGATCACGCTGCCTATCCTGCCCTACGGCCTTGCTCGGGAAGAGGGCGTTTCTGGGTCGCTCCACGAAGAAACGGCCAAGCGTGTGTCGCTCACGGTGCCGGAGCGCGCCAATCCTGCCGCGCGGCGCATCCAGGTCACGCTGGCCCCGTCACTTGCGGGCGCAATGCTTGGAGCGCTCGACTATCTGGTGACGTACCCGTATGGCTGCACAGAGCAGACCGTCTCGAGCTTCGTGCCGAACCTGTTGGTCTTGCGCGCGCTCATCGATCTCCACATGGCGCCGACCGGGCGCGCAGCGCTCGTCGATCGCCGGTCAGCGGAGGGGTTGAATCGGCTGATCGATCTGCAAAACGACGAGGGCGGCTGGGGGTGGTGGAAGACCGCCGAGAGCGATCCGTTCATGACGGCCTACGCACTCTGGGCGTTGATCGAGGCACGGCGCGCCGGGCTCGCGGTGGACCAATCACGACTGCAGCGCGCGGCGGACGCGCTCGCCACGTTGTATGCGAAGTACCCGCGCGCCGTGCTAGAGCTGAAAGCGTACGAGACATACGTGCTCGCCCTCGGGCGAAACGAAGGCGTCGAGGCAACAGCGTTCGACCAGCGGGCGGCGCTGGACGCGCTCTGGTCCGCTCGCGGCCGGATGAGCGCGTACGGACGCGCGCTGCTGCTCCTCGCACTCGACCCCAGACCGGCAAACGACTCGGGAACCGCGCTGGATGTCGGCAAGGACCGGCGCGCG
>JBOGIN010000512.1:0-3883 GCA_050742275.1 Vicinamibacteraceae bacterium | reverse complement strand
ACATCGCCCCACAGCTTCCGCCGGTGGTGGGCGATGCGAACCAGCTGCGGCAGCTCTTCAGCAACCTCCTGACGAACGCGTTCGAAGCGCTGGGCGGCAAGGGCCGTGTCGTGGTGTCACTGAGGCTCGAGAAGCCCGACGAGGCCACGGGGCCGGGCGATCCGCCACAGCGAATGGTCCTGACCGAAACGGCAGACGATGGCCCGGGCGTCGCGCCGGACGTGAAGGAGCGGATCTTCGGCCCCTTCTTCACCACCAAGTCACGTGGCTCCGGCCTGGGCCTCGCCATCGTCCGGAAGATCGTCGACGCGCACGACGGACGGATCGCTGTCACGACGGGGTTGGACGGGCGCGGCGCGTGTTTCAGGGTGTGGCTGCCACAGTACTCGGCGACTGCCGTCGACGCGGCCAACGGGAACAATGCTGGGAGCTGAAGCTGCAGAACAACCATGGGACGCATACTCGTCGCGGACGATCATGACTCGCTCAGACGGGGGCTGGGTCAGGCGCTGGCCGACGCGGGTCACGAGGTAGTCGAGGCGCCCAACGGCAACGATGCGCTGGCGCGACTGCACGAGCGTCACTTCGACGTCGTCGTCAGCGACCTGAAGATGGGCGGCTCCGATGGCTTGGAGGTGCTTCGGACGGCGCGGATGCTGCACCCCTCGTGCGGCGTGATCGTCATGACGGCGTTTGGATCGGTGCACACCGCCGTCGAAGCGATGCGGCACGGCGCGTTCGACTACGTCCCCAAGCCGTTCGAGATCGAGGAAATGGAGGTGAAGGTCGAGAAAGCGCTGGAGCACCGGCGCCTTCAATACGAAGTGGACTACCTCCGTCACGCCCAGGGCGACATCTACGACTTCGACCGGATCATCGGGTCGAGCGGCGCGCTCGAAAAGGTGCTCGGCGTCGTCCGGAAGGTGGCGCGGAGCAACACTACGGTGCTCGTGCGCGGCGAGACCGGCACCGGCAAGGAGCTCATCGCGGGCGCGCTGCATCACAGCTCGACGCGCGCCGGGCGGAACTTCGTGAAGGTCAACTGCGCGGCGCTCCAGGAGAATCTGCTCGAGTCGGAGCTCTTCGGCCATGAGCGCGGCGCGTTCACCAGCGCCGACAAGCAGCGCATCGGCCGCTTCGAACAGGCGGACAGCGGCAGCCTGTTCCTCGATGAAGTGGGCGACATGAGCCCCAGCACGCAGGCAAAGGTCTTGCGCGTCCTGCAGGAGCAGGAGTTCGAGCGGCTGGGCGGCACCCGCACGATTCGCGTCGACGTACGGCTCATCTGCGCCACCAATCGCAACCTCCAGCAGATGGTGGCCGCCGGCGCCTTTCGTGAGGACCTCTTCTACCGCCTGAATGTCGTGACGGTCGACATGCCGCCGCTGCGCGATCGGAAAGAAGACATCCCCGCCCTGACGCAACACTTCGTGCGACGCTTCTCCGGCGAGCTCAAGAAGCGGGTCGTCGGGCTCGAACCGGAGGCGCTCAAGCTGCTCATGCGGTACAACTGGCCGGGAAACATTCGCGAGCTCGAGAACGCCATCGAGCGCGCCACGCTATTGTGCGAGGGACCGCACATCGCCCCGAGCGATCTCACGCTCGACAGTGGCCTGGGGGCCGGGGCGAACGGCGGCGAGCCGGTCATCACCATCCCACCGAGCGGGATCGCCCTCCAGGAGATCGAGCGGCAAGCGCTCATCGAAGCGCTGAAGATGGCCAACTGGATCCAGAAGGATGCCGCCGACCTCCTCAGGATCAGCCCGCGGGTGATCAACTACAAGATCAAGACACTTGGCATCGACTTCCCCCGCGGCCGCCGCCAGATGCTCACCGAGCTCGTGAAATGAGCGATTCCACCTCGGTGGAGCGGTATCAACGCGGCCCTTTGGCACAATTGAACATCCACTGGATCCCCATCTCGTCACGCACGACGCCAAACAACGCTCCCCACGGCGCGTCGAAGATCGGCTCGATCACGGTGCCAGACGCCGCCAGTTGATCGAACGCGCGCCGCGTGTCCTCGGGACTAGTCAGGTCCAAGGCGACATTGACCGATCCGCCGTCCGGCAGCGGGCCCTCTCCAGGACCGTCGCTCATCATCAGCGTGGCGTTCCCCACACGCAGCACGGCGTGCATCACACGTTGTTTCTGTGCGTCGGGACAACTTCGATCGACGTCCCCAAAGCGCTGCAGCGTTTCGACACGCGCACCAAGCGCCCGCTGATACAGGGCAATGGCGTGCTCCACCTTGCCATTGAGGATGAAGTAGGGAGTCGCTGACTGAATCGACATGAGACGTCTCCTTTGAAGCTGCGGCGCTGCCAACAGCCGCGGCAGTCCGTTCTTCTCCGTATAGACATGCGCGCGCCAGAATTCATCGCTCCGCAGAGGAGGCCCACGCCTGGCGCGGGCACCAATCCAACGTCGGAAGATCCGACGGCCTGATATCCCCGCGTGCCACCGCGTGATATCCAACTTGACAGGTCGCCTTTCGGCGCATACGTTATCAACGCTGAGTTGAGACTGAGTCTCAATATCGAGCGTTCTCCAGCGCTCACGAGAGGTTTCCCCATGTCGGTCGTCTGTCTCCTTCTTGCGCTTGTGCTGCCGGACCTCCCACCTCCGCAAGCCAGCACGCCGAACCGAGCGGCGATCAGCGGCCGCGTGATCGATGCGCGTGGCGCCCCTCTGCCTGGCGTGGTCGTGACCGTTGCCGGCACCGCCAGCGAGACGACGACCGATGGCGACGGCAGCTTTCGGATCGACGGCTTGCCGCCCGGCCGCCATGTGATCCGCGCGGCGCTCTCCGGCTTCGCGCCGGCCGAAGCGCCCGTGCCGCTGGCTGCCGGAGAGACACGCACCGTGACGCTGACGCTCGACGAAGGCGCCTACCTCTTCGAGCGGGTCGTCGTGTCCGAGGAGGGCTACGCGGTCCGCCGCAGCCTGACCTCCACGCGGACCTCGTCCGAGCTGCGGCACCTGCCGCAATCGATTCAGGTCATCAACAAAGACCTGACGCGCGACCAGGGCGCCGTCTATCTGAACGACGCGCTGCGCAATGCGAGCGGCGTGACCATGTTCAGCGAATATCTCGACTTCAACTTCCGCGGCTTTCGCGCGCAGGACGAGTCGATCAAAGTGGACGGCCTGAATCAGGCGCACGACTTCTTCGTCAAGCCGCGCCTGCTGAACGTCGAGCGGGTGGAAGTCGTGAAGGGTCCGGCCGGCGCCCTCTACGGCCAGTCGAAGCCCGGCGGCTTCGTCAACATCATCACCAAGCAGCCGAGCGCCGAGCGCTCCACGGAGGTGACGGGACGCGTGGGCTCGTGGGACAAGTCCGAAGGCCACCTCTCGTCAACCGGTCCGATTCCAACCATCGGCAACTTGTTCTATCTCGTCGACGCCGCGCGCGTCGACAATGAGGGCTTCAGGCGGCACGCCGCAGCAGAGTACACCGGACTATCCGGACTGCTCACCTGGGCGCCGGGCCCCAATACCGCCATCACCGCCGGCGGCGACTGGTTCAACGACCTCGCGCGCGGTCACCGGAATCGCGGCATTCCGTTCTACGAGCATCAGCTCGTCGGCGTGCCCCGAAGCTTCACCGTCAACGAGCCGGATGACCATGTGGAGATGGACGCCACGACGAGCCGTGCGCGCTTCAATCATCACATCTCCAGCGCCTGGCACCTCGACGGCAGTTTCAGCCGCCTGGCCAACTCGAGCGTCCAGCAGTACCACGAGCCAATGGGCCTCGAGCCCGGCGGGCGCTTGATGCGTCGAGAGTTCCGCGATCAGTACCGAGAGAAGCAACAAACCGCGCTCAATGCGAACCTCACCTGGGCGCCGCCCGCCTGGTTGGGTATCCACCACAGCATCC